>CALXBW010000012.1 GCA_944386645.1 uncultured Clostridia bacterium
CCTCATTATTTTTATATATTAAATATTATTATTCAATTATATCAGCAACTATACCAGAACCAACTGTTCTTCCACCTTCACGAATAGCAAATCTTAATCCTTTTTCTATAGCTATTGGTGTTATTAATTCTATTTCCATAGAAACATTATCTCCTGGCATAACCATTTCTGTTCCAGCAGGTAATTCTATAACACCTGTAACATCTGTTGTTCTAAAATAGAATTGTGGTCTATATCCATTGAAGAATGGTGTATGTCTTCCACCTTCTTCTTTAGTTAATACATAAACCTCTGCTTTGAATTTTGTATGTGGATGTATTGTTCCTGGTTTTGCTAAAACTTGACCTCTTTCAATTTCATTTCTTTGAATTCCTCTTAAAAGAACTCCTATATTATCTCCAGCTTCTGCTTGATCTAATAATTTTCTGAACATTTCAACACCAGTAACAACTGTTTTCTTTCTTTCATGTGAAAGTCCAACAATTTCAACTTCCTCTGAAACTTTTATTGTTCCTCTTTCTACTCTACCTGTTGCAACTGTTCCTCTACCAGTAATTGTGAAAACATCTTCTACTGGCATTAAGAATGGTTGATCAACTGGTCTTTCTGGTGTTGGTATATATGAATCAACTGCATCCATTAATTCTTTAATGCATTGATATTCTGGTGCATTTGGATCTGTTGCAGAAGATTCTAATACTTTTAATGAAGATCCTTTTATTACTGGAATATCATCTCCTGGGAAATCATAGCTTGATAATAAGTCTCTAACTTCCATTTCAACTAAATCTAATAATTCTGGATCATCAACCATATCACATTTGTTTAAATATACAACTATATATTTAACACCAACTTGTCTTGCAAGTAATATATGTTCTCTTGTTTGAGGCATTGGACCATCAGCTGCAGAAACAACTAATATTGCTCCATCCATTTGTGCAGCACCTGTAATCATATTCTTTACATAATCAGCATGACCTGGACAGTCAACATGTGCATAATGTCTATTTTCTGTTTCATACTCAACATGTGCTGTATTAATTGTGATTCCTCTTGCTTTCTCCTCTGGAGCTCCATCTATTTGATCATATGCTGTGTATTGTGCTTTTCCTAACAATCCTAAATATTTTGTGATTGCTGCTGTTGTTGTTGTTTTTCCATGGTCAACGTGACCAATTGTACCAATGTTAACATGTGGTTTTGTTCTTTCAAATTTTGCTTTTGCCATTTAAAAATCCTCCTTTAATTTTTTAGATGTTTTACATCTATCTATATTTTTAAAATTGAAAACTTATTTTCCGTTTATGGGTATTTTACAATAAATTTTCTAAATATGCAAGCTTTTTAATTTATTATTAAATTATTTTTCATGCATATTCTATTCTTCGTTTTTCTTTCTAGAAGCTACAATAGTTTCTAGTACAGATTTTGGAACTTCTTCATAATGTGATGGTTCCATTGCATATGTTCCTCTTCCTTGAGTTTTTGAACGTAAATCTGTTGCATATCCAAACATTTCAGAAAGTGGAATAAATCCTCTTATTATTTGATTTCCATTTCTAGCTTCCATTCCTTCCATTCTTCCACGTCTAGAATTTATATCGCCAATAACATCTCCCATATATTCTTCCGGAACTGTTACTTCTACTTTCATTATTGGTTCTAATATAACTGGACTTGCTTTTTTACATCCATCTTTGAAAGCCATTGATGCAGCTATTTTAAATGCCATTTCTGAAGAGTCAACTTCATGATATGATCCATCTACTAAAGTAGCTTTAAAATCTATAACTGGATATCCAGCAAGCACACCACTTTCAGCGGCTTCTCTAATACCTGCTTCTATAGGTTTTACATATTCTTTTGGTACTGCTCCACCTACTATTTTACTTTCAAATTCTATACCTTTTCCTGGCTCTAATGGTTCTAATTCTAACCAAACATGACCATATTGTCCTTTACCACCAGATTGACGTATAAATTTACCTTCTACTCTAACAGGTTTTCTTATTGTTTCTTTATATGCAACTTGTGGTTTTCCTACATTTGCTTCAACTTTAAATTCTCTTTTTAATCTATCTACTATTATATCTAAGTGTAATTCACCCATACCTGCAATAACAGTTTGACCTGTTTCATGATTTGTATATGTTTTAAATGTTGGATCTTCTTCAGCAAGTTTTGCTAAAGCAATACCCATTTTCTCTTGAGCTACTTTATCTTTTGGCTCAATTGCTATATCAATAACAGGCTCTGGGAACTCCATAGATTCTAATATTACAGGATTATCTATATCACATAATGTATCTCCTGTTGTTACTTCTTTTAATCCAACTGCTGCTGCAATATCTCCAGCATATACTTTTTCTATATCTTCTCTGTGATTTGCATGCATTTGTAATATTCTACCTATTCTTTCCTTTTTATCTTTATTAGCATTTAATACTGTTGAACCAGATGATAATGTTCCTGAATATACTCTAAAGAAACATAATTTACCAACAAATGGGTCTGTAGCTATTTTAAATGCTAATGCTGCAAATGGTTGATCATCACCTGTTATTCTTTCTGTTTCATTTCCATCTAAATCTACACCTTTTATATGTGGTATATCTAGTGGAGAAGGCATATATTCTACAATATTATTTAATAATTCTTGTACACCTTTATTTTTATAAGATGATCCACAACATACAGGTACTATATTATTAGCTATAGTTCCTTTTCTTATAGCAGCTTTTATTTCTTGCTCAGTTAATTCTCCACCATCTAAATATTTCATCATCAATTCATCATCTTGCTCTGCTGCAGCTTCAATTAATTGAGCATGATATTTTTCTGCTAATTCTTTCATATCTTCTGGTATATCTGTTTCTTCTATTTCTTTTCCTAAATCATCTTTATGAATAAATGCTCTCATTTTTATTAAATCAACTATTCCAACAAAAGTATCTTCTGCTCCTATTGGTAGTTGAACTGGAACTGCATTAGCATTTAATCTTGATTTCATTTGCTCAACACAACCAAAGAAATTTGCACCTGTAATATCCATTTTATTTACATATGCCATTCTTGGTACATGATATTTATCTGCTTGTCTCCAAACAGTTTCTGATTGTGGTTGTACACCACCCTTAGCACAAAATACAGTAACTGAACCATCTAATACTCTTAAAGATCTTTCAACTTCAACTGTAAAATCAACGTGTCCAGGTGTATCTATGATATTTATTCTATGACCTAACCATTGACAAGTAGTAGCAGCTGAAGTAATTGTAATACCTCTTTCTTGCTCTTGTTCCATCCAGTCCATTGTTGCTGCACCTTCATGAACTTCTCCTATTTTATGTGTTTTACCTGTATAAAATAGAATTCTTTCAGTTGTTGTTGTTTTTCCAGCATCTATATGTGCCATTATTCCTATATTTCTTGTTTTCTCAAGTGGAAAAGCTCTTCCTGCCATTGCTCTTATTTCCCTCCTTTAAGTAATACTATTTCGTACACTTATTACATATATTATAATCCAAAACTTTTAAAATATTAGTTTTGTTTAAATTTTACCATTTATAATGTGCAAAAGCTCTGTTAGCTTCAGCCATTCTATGTGTATCTTCTTTCTTCTTGAAAGCTCCACCAGTGTTATTTACAGCATCTATAATTTCTCCAGCTAATTTCTCAGCCATTGTTTTTTCATGTCTATTTCTTGCATAAGTAACAAGCCATCTTAAACCTAATGTTTGTTTTCTTTCAGGTCTTATTTCGATTGGAACTTGATATGTAGCTCCACCTACTCTTCTTGCTTTAACTTCAAGAACAGGCATAATGTTATTTAATGCTAATTCAAAAACTTCCAATGGATTTTTTTGTTCCTTTTCCTTTATAATGTCAAAAGCACCATAAACAATTTTTTGTGCTACTGTTTTTTTACCATCTAGCATAATATTGTTTATTAATTTTGTAACTATTTTGCTATTATATATTGGATCTGGTAACACATCTCTTTTAGCTATATAACCTTTTCTTGGCACTATTCTTCACTCCTTTACTAAAAACTATAATTTTAATAAAATACGATACTTTAAAAAAAGTATCAGTTACTCTGAAAAACTCAGTTTAGTGCTACATAAAAATTAATGTAATATATTTTATTTAGCACCTCAGGATAACCTATTTTATTTCTTAGGTTTTTTTGCTCCATATTTAGATCTAGCTTGATTTCTATCTTTAACTCCAGCTGTATCTAAAGTTCCTCTTATAATATGATATCTAACACCAGGTAAGTCTTTAACTCTTCCACCTCTTATTAAAACAACACTGTGTTCTTGTAAGTTATGTCCTATTCCTGGTATATATGAAGTAACTTCATATCCATTTGAAAGTCTAACCCTAGCAACTTTTCTTAAAGCTGAGTTTGGTTTCTTAGGTGTAACTGTTTTAACTACTGTACATACACCTCTTTTTTGTGGTGCTCTATTATTTGTTTGTCTATTCTTTTTAGAGTTAAAACCTTTTTGAAGAGCTGGTGCATTAGATTTTGTTGTTGAGCTTTTTCTTCCTTTTCTTACTAATTGATTAATTGTTGGCATTTTTTCACCTCCGCTAAATAAAATATATTACTAATATTCTCTATATTAGCATTGTATATTTTACCATTGTTTTAGCGCTTAGTCAATATTTAGTGGAATTTATTTTTCCATATTGCTTTACAGTTGTATTATTAATTCACAGTCATAAAACAAAATAAAGAATTTGATATAATAATATCGGATAAATTTTGAATGCGATTGGAGATGTTTATAGAATTTGTTATATAATTTAATGAGGAATGTTCATGGGCAAAATCTTTGATTTTGAGCCTGAATGAAAGAGGCTCATTAAATTATTTTACAAATTCTTAAATATCGTATTGAGCCGAAAAAATTTATCCGATATTATTATATCAAATTCTTATGCCATTAATTGTAACAATTTATATCTTCAATTTTTAAGAAATATCTTTGTAGAACAGGCGAACACTGCTTTCCCCTACAACTATAATATTAGATTTTATAAATCTTTTTGTATATATATTTTTTAGATAATAGGAATTTAAATTTCCTATTATTTAAAAAACCGCACCTATATAGATGCGGTTTTTTACTTTCATTTTAAGAGTGAAATTATTTCATTCACTTTTATCCCTACGTCTGAATCTTCGTTTGATGTAGGTGATGTGATATCAAGAATATTTTTTTCATTTTCAATCACCTGTTTACTCTGATTTCTCATTGCTAATGCTTCTGAGCAATTTACATTTACCGTTCCAAATACAATAGCTACACCCAAAAAAACATACAGCAATCTTGTAAACATTTTAGTATCCTCCTTAAAAATTATTAAATTACAATATTTATATCATATTTTATGTAAAGCTGTCAATACTTTTGTTTAATTTTGTAAATTAAAAGGTAACTCTATTAAGAAGTAGAATTAATATATTCAATTTTTGAGAAATATCTTTGTAGTTCGGGCGAACACTGTTTGCCCCTACATCTATTCTATTAGATTTTTTCTATTTTAGATTTTACATCTAAATAGTTAAATTAAAAGAGATGCCTATTAAAAGCATCTCTATGGAGTCATCATTATTGCTAAGTATCAATAGGTATAAATTTTATTTTTGCATAAAATTTTCCTTTATAATCACTACTGCAATTATTATAGATAATAAGATAATTTTCTGGTGCATCTAGCACATTTAAAGAGTACATTATATCTTGTAATACCTTGCTATCATAATCAATCAGCAATTCTAATTTTTTATTAGAGTTATCTGCCAGAAAATTCATAATTGTTTTCAAATCTGATTCTTCAAGTTGATACACTTGATTATCATCATTTTCAACTCGTACAATTGCAGATGCATTTGTAGTTGTTGTCATAGCATTTGCTAATATAAATAAGAATGCAACTACAAGTAATAACTTTTTCATGATGAACCGACTCCTTTTTAAGTAATACATATTAAATGTCAATATCTGTATTATACCACTTTTTATAGTGCTTATTAAACAATTTATGTTATTTTTATGAGCATTTTAAAAGAGGGCGTCTATTCAGACACCCTCCTATGGAGCAATTTTTTACTACTACTACTCTAAATTAATTATAAACATATTTTGTTGCATTACTTCATCATCTTTTCCAAACCATGTTGGTTCAGATAATATGATGTAGTAATTTCCATCCATTACAGCCTCTCCTAGGCTTGTAATTTTTAATTCATCCTCTGTCTTAACAGACATTACTTTAATTTTACTTATCCCTCCTTCTAATTCAGTAGCAAAAACTTCTTTACTCGTATTTGCAATTTCATAGACATTCCCATCAATTTCAGCTGTAACTTCCTGATACTTTTGAGTATCAGATGCATTTGTAATGCTAGCAAAAGAGAATGTAATTAAAGCAATCATTAAAACAAATATTTTTTTCATAAAAAATTTCTCCCTTCAAAATGCAAAACATGTTGCTCCATGAATATATTATAACATTTTTAGCACAATCTGTAAATGTATTATGTGAATTTTGTTATTAGTTATACTTATGCCTATTATTATTTTAATTATATATCATCTTATACTTTTTGATTTTTAGGCATTTTAAAAGAGATGCCTATTTAGACATCTCTTTTGGAGCAATTTGTTTATATCCGAAAAATATATGTTATTATTCATTTATATCTCAAAAATATACCCACTTTCTACTAAAACCTCATTTTGACTTTCTTTCCAGCTCCTGTTTGTAATCTTTATATAATAACCTACATTATTCAACTCATTTATACTTGTCTTATCCCTACTTATAGGTATCCGCTCTATTTTGTTAATTGATTGAAGATTTTGTTTTAAAGTTTCTACTGAATTATTTTGATTATTAATTCTACTAATTAAATCTTGATAACTATTTACTCTATCATACGCCATACAATTTGTAGTATTAAGAACTAATAATCCAACAAATGAGAAAATCGCTAATAATGTTTTCATTTTAATCGCTCCTTTTGTAATATACTAAGTTGCTCCAGTTTTTCTATTATACCACTTTTTTTATAAATCTCAATATTTTATGTGAATTTTTTAATCTAAATCTTTCAAAACTTCTCTTAAAACTTGTTTTGACTCTTCAAATGTTATTTCATCAATAGCTTTTTCTACATCAACCCACATAATTTGTGCTACTTCCTCTTCTTGTGGTTTATCATTTCCTGATACCTTTCTTGCCAAGAAATATATAACATCTTTTACTACTCCTTCTTCTGGACAATATGTTTCTTTGTAACATTTATTACTAATTATCTCTACATCAATATTAGTTTCCTCTTTTACTTCTCTTTTTGCAGTTTCCATTTCTGTCTCATTTTCTTCTGGATGCCCCTTTGGGAAACCTATATGTCCTTTTTTATGTTTTACAAGCAATATTTTTCCATTATTAAATACTATACATCCACATGATTTATCTTTTATCATACAAACCTCCGTTTTAGCAATTTCTTTGTAGTTGCTCGAACAATGTTTTTAAAATTAATGACATTTGAACTTTATTCTACTATACACTACTCTATGGCAACACATACCTTATATTTCTTATTATAGTAGTCCCCTTACCTATTTCCATATTAACTGCAACAACTTGCTTATAATCCAAATTAATTACCTCAAACTTGCATTTTTTTACATTGTTTACCAATGCTGCTTTGTTTAAATATATTTTGTTGTCCTGAAAAGTATACTTATTTCCACTACTAAACTCAATTGAATTACTTGTTACATTTGTTATCTCATTATTTATCTTCTTAACCTCTTCTACAAAAGCTAAATTAAATTTACTGTATTCAGCTACTCTATCTGTTGCCTCATTCATTTGTACAATATTTGTGTTAATAAATGATATTATTACAGTAACTATTCCTATTATTATAGTAAAACCAACTACGTAAACAACTAGATTTGCAAGCGTAATACCTTTATTATCTTTCATAATAAACCTCCTCTATTGTATCTTTCCACCACCTAAAACAATTCCATCAAAATCATAAAAAACAATTGATTGTCCAGGCGTAATAGCCCTTTGAGGACTATTAAATACCACTTTTGCAGTATTTTTATCTTTATGTATTAACTTTGCATCTGCTTCTTTAGCAGAATATCTAATCTTAGCTTTTATTTTTTCTTCATTTATCGGTACTAACATGTTTATGTCTTTTACATATAATTCACTACTAAATATATATTCTTCCTCGCCAACTATAACTTCATTTCTGTTTAAATCTAATTTAACAACGTATAAAGGATTTTTATATGATATTCCTAAACCTTTCCTTTGACCTATTGTATAATTTATTATTCCTTTATGCTTTCCTAGGACTTCTCCATTTACATGAACTATATCTCCTTGTATATTTTTATTGATTCCTTGTTTTTTCAAAAATCCAACATAATCATTATCTGGTACAAAACATATTTCTTGGCTATCTGGTTTATTCGCTACATTTATATCATAATTTTTTGCTATTTGCCTTATTTCATCTTTTGTTTCAAAATTTCCAAGAGGAAATATTATATGTGGTATTATTTCCTTTTTTACTCCATATAACACATAAGTTTGATCTTTTAATTTTGATTTAGACTTTTTTATTACATGTGTTTTATATCTATCACTATATTCAATATTTGCATAATGCCCTGTTGCTATATATTCACAATCTAATTCTTTTGCTTTTTCGTAGAAATATCCAAATTTTAAATTTTTATTACATTCTATACATGGATTTGGTGTTTTAGCA
This sequence comes from uncultured Clostridia bacterium, assembly GCA_944386645.1. Classification (GTDB taxonomy): domain Bacteria; phylum Bacillota; class Clostridia; order TANB77; family CAG-508; genus CAMCHB01. Next base: position 8,825 of record CALXBW010000012.1, read on the forward strand.
CATTTATAGCAATTTATAAAATTATTGATAACATTTTCTCTAAAACAATCTGTAGCATCAAATAAATAATGTTTTATTCCAAGTTTATTACAGACTTTTCTTGCATCTTCTTGTTCTTTTAATGTATTATCACTTTCCCACATCTTCATTGTTGCCCCAATTACTTCATATCCTTGTTCTTTAAGTAAAATTGCAGATACACTACTGTCAACACCTCCACTCATACCAAGTAAAACTCTTTTTTTCATATTATACCTCATTATCTTTTATATCTATTTTTATATGTACGTCTTTTAATTGTTTTTCTGATACTTTTGAAGGTGCTCTCATAAGTAAATCTCTCGCTTTTTTATTTTTTGGAAAGGCTATAACATTTCTAATATTATCTTCATGTTCTATTAACATTATTATCCTATCTATTCCTGGAGCTGCTCCAGCATGTGGTGGTGCACCATACATAAATGCATTAAATAATGCTCCAAATCTTTTTTCTACATCTTCTCTTGAATATCCAGCTATTTCAAAAGCTTTCACCATTAATTCTGGATCATGATTTCTTACAGCACCTGATGCAATTTCATATCCATTACATACCAAATCGTACTGATACGCATATATATCTAATGGATTCTTATTTTCTAATGATTCTAAACCTCCTTGTGGCATTGAAAAAGGATTATGGCAAAAATCTATTGTACCTTCATCTGATAATTCATACATTGGAAAATCTACTATTAAACAAAATCTATAACAATTTTCTTCTAACAAATTTAGTCTTTTTCCTAACTCTATTCTTAAATTACCTGCTAATTTTTGTACTATTTCATTTTTATCTGCTATAAAAAATACAGCATCATTTTCTTTTATATTTAATTTATCTGATAATTTTTGTTTTATCTCTTCTGTTATAAATTTTGCAATTGAGCCAGCAATATTTTTATTTTCATCAATTTTTATCCATGATAGACCTGCTGCACCTAGTTCTTCTGTTGCGAACTTAACCATATTATCAAAGAATTTTCTTGAATTATTTGCTCCATTTTCTACTTTTATAGCTTTTACAATTTTCTCTTTAAATCCATTAAACTCTATATTTTCTAATTGTTGTGTAACATCTTCTATAATTAATGGATTTCTTAAATCTGGTTTATCTGTTCCATACTTCTCTATAGATTCTTTGTATGGTATTCGTATAAAAGGTGTTTCATCAACTTTCCAATTTGAATGTTCTTTAAATATATTTGGTACTACTGTTTCTAATATCTCAAAAACATCTTCTTGTGTTGCAAATGACATTTCAAAATCTAATTGATAAAATTCCCCTGGTGATCTATCTGCTCTTGGATCTTCATCTCTAAAGCATGGAGCTATTTGAAAATACCTATTAAATCCAGAAATCATAAGTAATTGTTTAAATTGCTGTGGTGCTTGTGGAAGCGCATAAAATTCTCCTGGATGTAATCTACTAGGTACTAAAAAATCTCTAGCTCCCTCTGGTGATGAGTTTGCAAGTATTGGGGTCTGTATTTCAACAAAATTTAATTTTCTCATTTCTTCTCTTATTGTATGTAAAATTTCAGATCTTAATAAAATATTTTTATGAAGTTTTTCATTTCTTAAATCTAAAAATCTATATTCCAATCTTAAATCTTCTCTTGCTTCATTTTTATCTGAATTTATTTCAAATGGTAATACATTTTTACATTTACCTAAAACTTCAATTTCTTCTACATCAATTTCAATTTCTCCTGTTGAAATTTTTGAATTTTTGCTAGCTCTTTCCACAACTTTTCCATATGCAGATATGGTACATTCTGTATTTATATCTTTAAATACTTCTGAAAACTTTTCTATATCTGATATAACAAGTTGTGTAATTCCTGTTTCATCTCTTAAATCTATAAAAACCATTCCACCTAAGTTTCTAATTTTTTGTACCCAACCTGCAATTCTTACATATTTATTTTTATCTTTTATAGTTAATTCTCCACAACTATTTGTTCTATACTTGTTCTTCATAATTCTCTCCTTGCATTTTTTCTTCTATTTCTAATTGCTCATCTTTTATATTTGGCAATTCTGGTAATTCATCTAAAGATGAATATCCAAATAATTTTAAAAATTCATTTGTAACTTTATATGTCATAGGTTTACCTGGTACATCTGCTTTGCCAGCTTCTTGTATTAAACTATAATCTAATAATTTATATATAACTCCATCTGATGCAACTCCTCTTATAGAATCTATTTCTGCTCTTGTTATTCTTGGATTATATGCAATTATAGATAATATTTCTACCATAGCATTTGATAATGTTGGTTTTTTTCTTTTATCTACTAATTTATATATATAATTATAATATTCTTTTTTTGTACACATTTGATATGTATTTTGTACCTTTATAATTTGTATTCCTCTATTTTTTTCTTCATATTCCAATCTCATTTGTTGTAATATTAATTCTGCCTCTTTTCTGTCCATATCTAGCACTTGAACTACTTCTTCAATTTTTACAGCTCTACCACTTGCAAATAACATTGCTTCTATTATAGCTTTTTGCTCTTTTATATCCATTTTTCTCACCTTTAACATTTTATATTATTACACTTATTCCTTTATATGTCAACAATTTTGACAGTTTTGTTCTCATATGCTATACTATATCTAATTTTAGCATATTATAGTATATTTTGTACTTTTTTATATATAAAAATTGGAGGTTTAAAAATGTCAGAAAAAGAAGATAAATTAGAAATAATAGAAGGAGATGGTTCAGATATAAACATGTCACCTGTATCTAATTATATTATATCTATGCAACCTAAGCCTAAAAGCAAATCAAAAAAAGTTGTTATTCCAAATGCTTCAAAAAGCAAAAAAAAATTTAATAAAAGCATTAATAAAAACAACAAAGATTAAAATTTTTAAATTTAATAAATATAAAAATTATATGAAAAAACTAGGAAAAACTCCTAGTTTTTATACTTAATCATTATTATTTGAAAAGCATATTCTAATAATATCTAATTTATTATAAATCAATTCTTTCTTTTAATTTACTATCAATTACTTTTTTAAATTTGATATTCTTTTCTAATTTTAATTCTGGATCTTCATTTAATATTTTTATAGCAATACTTTGAATGCTTTTAATCATTTCCATATCTTCATATATGTTAGCAATTTTAAATTCTGGTAATCCATGTTGTCTAGTTCCAAAAAACTCTCCTGATCCTCTAAGTTCCAAATCTTTTTCTGAAATTACAAAACCATCATTTGTATCTTGCATTATTTTCATTCTTTGTTTTATAACTTCTGAATTTCCTTGATACTTTAATATACAATATGATTTATATTCCCCTCTACCTACTCTTCCTCTTAATTGATGTAACTGTGCAAGTCCAAATCTTTCTGCATTTTCAACAACCATAATGCTTGCATTTGGTACATTCACACCGACTTCTATAACTGTTGTAGATATTAATATATCTATATCTCCTTTTTTGAATTTTTCCATTATTATATCTTTTTCTTTGGTTTTCATCTTTCCATGTAAATATTCTACTCTATATTCTCTAAAAATATCATTTTTATACTTTTCAGCAAGCTCCATTACAGATTTAGCATTTATTTCTTCACTCTCTTCAACAAGAGGACATACTACATATACTTGTCTACCTTCATTTATTTGTTTTTTTATAAAATTATTTACTCTATTTTCTAAACCTTTTGTTACTGCAAATGTATCAATTTTTTTTCTGTTTGGTGGCAGCTCATCTATTATTGAAATATCCAAATCAGCATAAAGTATTAATGCTAATGTTCGAGGTATAGGTGTAGCTGTCATAACAATAGTGTCTGGATTTGTTCCTTTAGATATTATTTTCTCTCTTTGTTTTACTCCAAATCTATGTTGCTCATCTGTTACAACTAATCCTAATTTATTAAATATTACATTTTCTTCTAATAAAGCATGTGTACCTATAATTATATCTATTTCTCCATTTTTTAATTTTTCCAATATTTCGTTTTTATTTTTTTTAGTTATAGAACTTATTAATAATTCACTTTTTATATTGTATTTAGAAAGTATTTTATTAAATTCTTCTAAATGTTGAGTTGCAAGTATTGCTGTTGGAGCCATTATTGCTACTTGCATACCACTTTTTACAGCTTTATATGATGCAATAATTGAAACAACAGTCTTTCCTGAACCCACATCACCTTGCAATAGTCTATTCATACATTTTTTACTTTCCATGTCTGAATCAATTTCTTCTAAAACTTTTAATTGCGCTTTTGTTAATTTATAAGGTAAATCATTTATAACATCCGACATTTTTATATTTTTATCAAATTGAATTCCATTTAATTCATTATTATAACTTTTTTTCAATTTCATTAATAATAATTGCATTGTCATTATTTCTTCAAATGCTAAACGTTTCCTTGCAATGTTATATTCTGAAAAATTATCAGGAAAATGAATTTTTTTTATTGCATATTCTAAATTGCATAAGTTATATTCTTTTAGAATATACTCTGGTAACGTTTCTTTTATTTGTCCTTTTATTTCTTCTATTGCATTTTCTACAATTAATCTTAAAACATTTTGAGTTAAATTATTTGTAGAAGGATATATTGGAACTATTTTCCCTGTATTTTTAGATATATTTATTTCTTCTATTATAGGTGTATTCATTTCTAATTTTCCAAATTTACTGTTTACTTTTCCATAAAATTTATATGTATTACCCTTTTTTATTTTATTTTTAATATATTCTTGATTATACCAAGTTATTTCACAATTATTAGTTTTATCAGATACAATAACCTTATATATTGTAAGCCCTTTTCTAATTTTTCTCACAACAACAGTTGTTATAACTTTAGCAATAACTAATATTTCTTCTCCATCATAAATATCACTTAATTTTTTAGTTTTACTTCTATCTTCATATATTCTTGGAAAATAATTAATAATATCATTTAATGTATATATTCCTAATTTATTTAGAAGTTTAACTCTCGCAGGTCCAACTCCTTTTATATATTGAATATTTTTATTTAAATCTAACATTATAACTCCTATATAATAAAATACATTAGATTTTTCTTGCTAAGCAAATTTAAATCTGAATAATCACATTATATACTTATATTTTTTTATAAGCAATATCTTTTTTATGTAAAATATGATATAATATATTTATGTAAATTTAAGGAGGGTTTGTTATGAAATATAACCTAACCGATTCAAATGATGTTGTAATATTTAATGATTCTGATCAAGAAGAAATTCTTCATGAGAAAGAATTTCGGAGTATGTATCCTGAAATATTCTATAGGATTCAAAAAAAGAAACATCTAGAAAAGAAAGGTTTAAAATTTATTATTAAATAATAAAACCCAAAAATGAGCTTTTAAAAAAAGCTCATTTTTTTAATATATATTTTTAAAAAAAATCTTTATAAATATTGCTTCTTCAATATTTATAAAGATACTTTGGTAGCGAAGGGGAGATTCGAACTCTCGACACCACGGGTATGAACCGTGTGCTCTAGCCAACTGAGCTACTTCGCCATATGCGACACTTAGTATTATACTGGGATTTAATTGTTTTGTCAATAAAAATTGTAAAATAAAATAATATTTATTTTATTTTACAATTTTCCAGAAGTATTTTATCTACTCGCCTATTTCTCTGTCATACTTTTTATTTTTATATTTATTTTTCTCATTTATTACTATGGTTTTATTTTGTAATTTAATATCCCTTTTAATTCCAGAACTATTACTTTTTTTATCTGTTTTTTTATTCTTTATAATATAATCTTGACCTTCATCTAGCTTAGTAGATTTAATTACTTCCACTTTCCTCTTTAAGTCTTCATCACTCTCTTCATTTTCAAGAATATTTCCAAAAGTATTCTTGAAAAACTCCTTAATTGGACCTACTATCCTTTTATCTTTTTTCATCTTCTCTTCCATAAATTCTATATTAATATATTTATGAATACACCTCTTTCTTCTATTTTTTGCCATCAGACAAATATTAGATATAGTTTACCATAAATTTATTAAAAATGCAAGCTTTAACTCATGTAATCTTTTAATCTTTTACTTCTACTAGGATGTCTTAATTTTCTTAGAGCCTTTGCTTCTATTTGTCTTATTCTTTCTCTTGTTACCATGAATTCTTTTCCAACTTCCTCCAATGTTCTTGCTTTTCCATCCTCTAATCCAAATCTTAATTTTAAAACTTTTGCTTCTCTTGGAGTCAATGTATTCATAACTTCTTCCAATTGCTCTTTTAAAAGTGTATATGCAGCTGAATCATGTGGTGCTGGAGAATCTTCATCTTGTATAAAATCTCCTAAATGGCTGTCATCTTCTTCTCCTATAGGTGTTTCTAGAGATACAGGGTCTTGTGCTATTTTTTGTATTTCCATTACCTTTTCAACTGGCATTTCTAATTCTTTTGCCAATTCTTCAGGAGTAGGCTCTCTTCCCATTTGTTGTAATAGATGTCTTGATGTACGAATTAACTTATTTATTGTTTCAACCATATGAACTGGTATTCTAATAGTCCTTGCTTGGTCTGCAATAGCTCTAGTAATAGCTTGTCTAATCCACCATGTAGCATATGTGCTGAATTTATATCCTTTTGTATAATCAAATTTTTCTACTGCTTTTATTAATCCCATATTTCCTTCTTGAATTAAATCTAAGAATAACATTCCTCTTCCAACATACTTTTTAGCTATACTAACAACCAATCTTAAATTTGATTCTGCAAGTTTTTGTTTTGCATCTTCATCTCCTTCTAATACCTTCTTAGCTAATTCTAATTCTTCATCGTATGACAATAATGGAATTTTTCCGATTTCCCTTAAATACATTCTTACAGGATCATCTATATTAGTATTTTCTACTATATTCTCATTTATTTCTTCTAAAGGTATGTCCTCAACTTCCTCTAAATCTTCTAAATCTGGTTCTTCTTCTATATCATCTTTTAATACATTTACACCATATTTTTCAAATGCATCAAATATTTTATCAATTTCCTTTGGGTTAACATCTACTAATTCATTCGCTAGTTCACCATATGTTATTTTTCCATTATCTTTTGCTTTTTTTATTATTTTATTTATTTTCTCCTCAGCAATCCCTTTATCATTGTCTTTTATCTCTTCTTTTTTTTCCATTTTATACCTCCTATTTTAGTTTAGATATTTTATTAATAACATCAATCAATTCATTTTCTAACTTTTTACTATCTTCACTGGATAAATTTCCACTGCTTATTTGTTTTAAAATTAAACTTTTTTTCTCTAATAACTTATATTTCTGAAAATTTAATACTATATCTTTAATACCTTTATTTATATCCGTAATTTCTAAATTTTCAGACATTATTCCTGTTATATAGTCTACATCTGATTGTTCAAATAAATTTAATAAGCTATTTATATTAATATTTCCTTTTTCAAACTCTTCATACAGTTTTTTTATTATATTTTTGTTTTTTTCTACTTTTATATTCTCTTCTTCTATTACACTCTTTACTTCACTATACGTTTCCTTTGGATAATTTATTAATAGCCATATTAACATTTTTTCTCTTTTTATATCGTTTTCTGAAATATTTTTATCTGATATTTTTGAATTTATAATTTTGTAATTATTTTGTTTTATTTCTAATGTTTTTTGACCTTGTGAGTTTGAATACATTAATTTATTAATTTGAGAATATATAGCTTCTTTAGTTATATTATATTCTTTTGAAATTTTATCTATATATATTTCTTGTTCCATTTTATTGTCTATATTAGAAATTATTTTAGCAATTTCTAATAAAAATTTTATCTTGTCACTAATGTTTTCTAAATTCATATTATTTTTTAATGTTTTTATTTTAAATTCAACTAGTGAAATTGCTTTATCAACTAATAAATTAAACCTTCCGCTTCCGTATTTTATAACATATTCGTCTGGATCTTTTGCTCCATCCATTTGTAATATTCTTATATCACAACCTAAATTATTAAGAATTTCTAATCCTCTCATTGTTGCATTTTGACCAGCTGAATCAGAATCATAACCTATTATAATCTTTTCTCCATATCTTCTAAGTAATCTACCTTGCGCTTCAGTTAATGCCGTGCCTAAAGATGCAACAGCATTATTGATTCCTCTTTGATGTAGAGATACACAATCCATATAGCCTTCTACTATAATAATATCTTTAACATTACTTTTCCTTGCTACATTTAATCCATATAAATGTCTTCCCTTAGAATAAATTAAACCTTCTGGTGAATTAATATATTTAGGAAGAGAATCGTCTAGTACTCTACCTCCAAAAGCTATTACTCTATTTTTTATATCTTGTATTGGAAATATTAATCTTTTTCTAAATCTATCTATAAATCTTCCATCTTGTGTTTTATTCACCAAATTAGATTTCAATATTTCTTCATCATTAAACCCATATCCTTTTAAATATTTGTATAAGTCGTTACTTGCAGAAGAATACCCTATTAAGAAATTTTTTAAAGTATTATTATCTAATTTTCTTTTCTTTATATACTCCTGTGCTAATTTTGATTCTGGTTTATATAAATTTTCATGATAAAATTTAGCTGCCATTTCATTTATTTTATAAATTCTCGATTTTAATTCTATTATTTCATTACTTTCTTCATTGTCTAATTTAGGCAGTTGTATATTTCCTCTTTCTGCTAATGCCTGTAAAGTTTCTACAAAATTAATTCCTTCTATTTTACTTAAAAAATGTATTACATTACCTCCAACTCCACAACCAAAACAGTGAAATATTTGCTTATCTGGTGAAACAGAAAAAGAAGGTGATTTTTCTTTATGGAAAGGACACAATCCAAAAAAGTTTCTTCCACTTCTTTTTAATGTTACATATTGTGAAACAACATCGACTATATCATTTGCATTTCTAACTTCTTCTATTATTTCTTCACTATATCGTACCATAGTCTCAACCTCTTTTAATATTATTCGACAGTTTTTAATTAAATCCTTCTATTTTTTGTCTTTTGAGTCATATTTCATATTTATTTATAATTTTATTTTTAATAACCTACTAATTATTTTAATTTAACTCAAAACATTTTACAGTATATATCTACAAATAAAGAGATATATAACATTTATTTTAAAAATTATATTTGTGGCATTTTTTAATGACTTCAAATTCTAAATGTTTATATATCTCTTTATTTTATAACTACATTTCTATTATATCTTTTATCTTTTTTTCAATCTCATCACTTATATCATTTACATCTCTTATTATTCCATCCTTTACACATTTTACTTCTTCCCAATTATATATTTTTGCTAATTCACATGCTGTATTATAAGATTTCTTCATATACTCAATATTCTTTTCATGTATATCTTCTTTTTTATATTTAAATCTATTATCTCTATTTTTTAATAATTTACTTGAATATTCTATAGGCATATTTAAAAATATAACTTTATCCGGTTTTGGAATTTTATAAATATTATATTCCAAATCAAAAAGCCAATCTAAAAACTTTTTTTGCTCATTTTTACTGTTTATTTTACTTGCTTGATGTAACATATTAGAGCTAACATATCTATCTGAAATTATTATACCTCCATTATCATAGAACTTTCCAAAATCTGTTTTATATGCTGCATATCTATCTACTGCGAAAAAAGTTGAAGCAATATATGGACTTACATCCATTGCATCTTCTCCAAACTCCCCATCTAAATACATTTTTACCAAACTAGATGATGTTTTTTCGTAACATGGAAATGATATTGCTCTATAATTCAAATCTCTATTTTCAAATTTTTTACTTAGTAAATTCATGTGTGTATTTTTCCCACTTCCGTCTGTTCCTTCTATAACAATAATTTTTCCCTTGTTCATTCTATTACCCCATTTCTATACAATTATCTCTACAAATTAACTTTTTATATAAAATTTCTATTGCAAAACTTGTAACATTATGTAATAATAATTGTGAAAAGTGAAATCTTATATTTACTTTTATTATAATACTAAAGAAAGGATGAAAAAACAATGGAAAAAACATTATTAGTTAGAGATTTATTTAAGAAATATCAAAAATATTACATACCAATACTTTTTGTCTTTGTTGTTGTAATTTTTGCATTATTTATACTTTTTAATAATTTAGCTAATATCGCAATTAATACAACAGGAACAACTGACGCCACTGTTATTTCTTCTATAAAGTATGATTTTATAGGTGTACAACTTTTACGCTTTATTACATTTTTATTAGCATGTGTACTACCAATAATTCTTGCTTTAATAATGGGAACATATAATAGTAAACAAGAACTAGACAAAAATAATGTTGGCGGAAGTCAATTATTTTCAACCAGAATAGTAACAGGTTCATTATTTATTTTAATACCTTTCTTAATAAATCTATTAATTTATTTTATTTTAAATATTTCAGGATTTTTTGGAAGTTTCTATAATTCATCTATGGGACAAATGCTTATAATGACCATTTTTGGATTAGTACTAAGTATGTTAGCATTTTTATTAATATGTACTATTAATATAGCCTTAAGAAATAGAATTGTAGATTCATTATTAACACTTGCTATTGTTTTATTTATAACTCATGTATTCTATAATTACAGCATTAATCCAATCATTTTAATTATTATAATTGTATTTGTTTGGTTAGCTTTATTATTCTTAGGATACTCTATGAGTAAATCAAAAAATAGATAAAAAAAAAAAACATACTAAATTCTAACATTTAGTATGTTTTTTTTTTAATAATTTTCAGCTTTAATTTCAAAGAATGATTGAGGATGATTACATGCTGGACATACATCTGGAGCTTCTTTACTCACATGTATATATCCACAATTTCTACACTTCCATACATAAACATCATCTTTTTTGAATACTTTTCCTTCTTCTAAATTCTTTAATAATTTTCTAAATCTATCTTCATGTTCTTTTTCTATAGAAGCTATCATTCTAAATTTTTCTGCAATTTCAGTAAATCCTTCTTCTTCAGCATCTTTGGCAAAATCTTCATACATTGTAACCCATTCATAATTTTCGCCTTTAGCAGCATCTAATAAATTTTCTTTTGTATTACCTATTCCTTTTAAATATTTTAAATGTATTTTTGCATGTTCTTTTTCATTATCTGCTGTTTCTTGAAATAAACTTGCTATTTGCTCATATCCTTCTTTCTTTGCTATACTTGCATAAAATGTATATCTTGTTCTTGCTTGTGCTTCTCCTGAAAAAGCATCTCTTAAATTTCTTTCTGTTTTTGAACCTTTTAATTCCATTTAATTACCTCCTTTAATTTTTATTATTTTATAATATTACTATTTAATTGTCAATCTATTTTTAAGTGATATTAATTATCATTATTTTCAGTTTTCTCGTATAATTTAATTATATAAAAATTAAATTATATACAAATGTTGTAAATATGCATATTGCTATCCCACATATTGTAGGTAATGCAAAAGCTAGTGCCGACCATCTCCATTTACCACTTTCTTTTTTAATTGTAAGTAATGTTGTACTACATGGAAAATGTAATAAACAAATTATCATTGTATTAATAGCTGTTAATATAGTCCAACCATTTTGAATTAAAATTTCTCCTATACTTGTTATATCATCTATTCTTATCAACTGATTATTTGATAAATAACTCATTAATATTATTGGCAACACAATTTCGTTTGCTGGTAATCCTAATATGAAAGCTGTTAATATATATCCATCCAATCCAATAACCTGTGCAAATGGATTTAAGAAATTAGCTATATAATTTAATAATGTTACATCATTAATTGATAAATTTGCTAGTAACCATATCACAATTCCAGCAGGCGCTGCTATTAATACAGCTCTACCTAATACAAATATAATTTTATTTATAATAGATTGGATTATAGTTTTAATTATTTGAGGCTTTCTATATGGAGGCAATTCTAATATAAAAGATGTTTTCTCTCCCTTTAAAATAGTTTTTGACAATAAATTTGATATAATTAATGTCAATATAATACCTAATAATACTACTAATAAAACTACAATTGTGGAAATAATAGAACTATATTGATTAGCAAAATATGATGCTATAAAAATACTTGATATTGTTATTAACATTGGAAATCTTCCATTACAAGGAACAAAAGCATTTGTAACCATAGCAATAATTTTCTCTCTTGCTGAATTTATAATTCTACATCCTATTACTCCAGCTGCATTACAACCAAATCCCATGCACATGGTAGTAACATTATGGTATTAGCTGATTTTAATACATATACCCCTATATTTACAATATACCCCAATGGGTATATAATATACTAGGTGGTGATGCTATTGGAAAATAAAAAAACATGCAGAACAGAAAATGAGAAAAAAATCATTTATAACAGAATAAATAGGATAGAGGGGCAATTGAAAGGTATTAAAAACATGATAGAAAAAGATACTTACTGTAAAGATGTTCTAACTCAACTATCAGCTGTTGAAAACTCAGTTAAAAGCTTATCTAATCATATTTTAGAAAATCATCTATATAATTGTGTTACAAGAGACCTAGAAAATGGAGATTATGAAATTATAGATGAGTTAATAAGTTTATTCAAAAAATTTAATAATTAATAGGAGGTAACATTATGGAAGAATTAATATTTAAAGTAACTGGTATGGTTTGTGAAGGTTGTGAAAATAGAATAAAAAATGCTATAGGAGCATTAGATGGAATTAAAAGTGTTGAAGCAGATCATAATACAGGAATAGTAAAAGTTACATCTAACAAAGATATAGAAAGAGAAAAAATTGAGGAAGCTATTACTGATATTGGATTTGAAATAGTAAAGGATGATTAATATGAAAAAAATAATATTATCCATAGAAGGTATGACTTGCAGTGCATGTTCAAATGGTCTTGAAAAATACTTAAATAAGCAAGAAGGTATTAAGCAAGCTTCTGTTAATTTAGTTATGGCTACTGCTAGTATTCAATATGATGAAAAAATTTTAAATATTGAAAATTTAAATGAATTTGTTAGAAAGGCTGGATTTAAAAGTTTAGGAGAATTTAAAGAAATAAATATTGAAAATAACAAAAGAAAAAATAAAAAATATTTTATATTTTTTACAATTCTAGCTGTTATATTCATGTATATTTCAATGGGACATATGATTAATTTACCATCATTAAAATTTATAGATATTAACTTAAATCCTATTGGTTATACTATCTGTCTATTTATTTTTGCTGTTTTGTTTATTATTTATGGATATGACATTTTAAAAAATGGATATAAAAACCTAATTCATAAAACTCCCAATATGGATACTCTTGTAGGAATTGGTGTATTAAGTAGTTTTTTATATAGCATATATAGTGCAATACTAATAATACAAGGTGATTTTTCTGCAACTCATAATTTATATTTTGAATCAGTTGTAATGGTAATATATTTTATAAAATTAGGAAGATATTTAGATGGATTAAGCAAAGATAAGACAAAAGAAGCAATTCAAGAATTGGTTAAAATAACACCAGATCATGCAACTATAAAGGTAAATAATAAATATAAAGAAGTAACAATAGATGAAGTACACAAAGATGATATTGTAGTTAGTAAACCAGGTGAAAGAATTTCTGTTGATGGAATAATTATAGATGGACGAGCACATCTTGATGAATCTTTTATAACAGGAGAAAGTAAACCTGTAAATAAAGGTATTGGTGAAAAAGTAATTGCTGGGAGCATTAATTATGATGGTTATATTGAATATAAAGCTGAAAAAATTGGAAAAGAATCTACTATATCAGAAATAGTAAAATTAGTTGTAGAGGCAACAAATACAAAGGCACCAATTGCTAAAATTGCAGATACTATTTCTAGTTATTTTGTTCCATCAGTAATTATAATTGCTATTCTAACTTTTATTATATATTTAATATTAGGGTATAGTTTTTCAAGTAGTTTAATTGTTTTTGTAACAATTTTAGTTGTTGCTTGCCCTTGTAGTTTAGGTCTTGCTACTCCACTAGCAATAGTAGTAGCAGAAGGTCTATGTGCAAGTAATGGTATATTAGTAAAAAAAAGTAAAATAATAGAAAATGCTGAAAAAATAGATACTATTGTATTTGATAAAACAGGAACATTAACATATGGTACTTTAAAAATTTCTAGTATCAAAAATTATAGTAGTATAAGTGATAATGAATTACTCCAAATAATTGGTAGTATTGAATGTAAATCAACTCACCCTATTGCAAAAGCTTTTACAGATTATTTAAAAGAAAATAATATAAAAACATTAGAAGTAAAAGAATTTGGAAATGTTAGTGGATATGGAATTATAGGTAAAGTAAATAAACAAAAATATATTCTAGGAAATTCTAAGATGCTAAAGAGCTTAAATATAGAAAATATATATGAAAAAGACGAATATGACTTAGCAAAAGAAGGAAATAGTATTATATATGTTGTACAAGAAAATAAAATAATTGCTTTAATTGGCGTAAATGATATTATAAGACAAAATGCAGAAGATATAATACATGAATTACATAAAAATAAAATTGATACAATCATGTTAACTGGAGATAATAAAGAAACTGCTCAAAAAATCGCTCAAGATATTGGAATAACAAAAGTAATATCTAATGTATTACCAGCAGAAAAAACAAAAGTAATTAAAGATTTAAAAAATGAGAATAAAAATGTTATGATGTGCGGTGATGGAATAAATGACAGTCCTGCTATAGCTACAGCAAATATAGGTGTCAGTATAAAAAGCGGAACAGATATTGCGATAGATTCATCAGATGTTATACTTACTCAAAATAATTTAAATAGTATATTAAAATTAATAAATATAAGTAAAAAATCTGTAAAAATTATTAAACAAAATTTATTTTTTGCATTTTTCTATAATATATTAATGATTCCTATTGCTATTGGGTTATTAAGACCTATCGGAATAACCATTACACCTATGATAGCAAGCTTAGCCATGGTAATCAGTAGCTTGACTGTTATTACCAATACTTTAAGATTAAAAAACTACAAAAAAGCACATTTTAAATAAAGTAAATTAATAAAATCTAATGTACTTTTTATGAAGTACATTAGATTTTTATTGCACTAGTAAATTTCATTAATCTATTAATTCACATTTTGCATTTTTCATTTTTTCTACTTCTTCTATAAAAGTATCTAAATCAAAAATCTTTTTATCTCCATTTTTTGTTTTTTCTACTTCTATACTATCTTCTGGTGTATTATTTCCTAATATTGCAATATATGGAATTCCTAATATTTTTGCATTTCTTATTTTTTCTCCTATACTACCTTTAACATCATCTATTATAACTTCTATGTTTTTATTCATTAAAATAGTATATAATTCCTCTGCTCTTTCTCTATTTTTTTCACTACTAATAATATATATATAATATGGTGTTACAGATACTGGTAAAGAATAACCTACTACTTTTCCGTTTTCTTCTATTATATTATTTTCATATATTAATCCTAATACTCTGCTTACTCCAATTCCATAACATCCCATATAAAATGGCTTACTATTATTTTCATTATCTATATAATTTATATTCATTGTTTCAGAATATTTTGTTCCTAAAGCAAAAATATGTCCTAATTCTACCGCTTTTTCTTTATGAAAATTCTCTGTACTATCTATTCCATATATTTCTTTTAAATGTTCTTTTGCATCTTCTTTTTCTAAGACTTCCACATTTAATCCTTGCTTTGTTTCTGGATTATATAAAATAGTATCTTCTCCAATTCTTGATAATGCCATAATTTCCTCAGAATTTTTTCCTCCTATTGCTCCATTATCTGCTGCTACTGCTACTATTTCTATTCCTAAATCTTGAAAAATTCTAAAATATGCTTCTTTTACTTTATTGTATGCTTCTACCATTGCATTTTCATCTTTATCAAAAGTATATAAATCGAACATTAAGAATTCTTTTCCTCTTAATAAATATCCTCTATTTCTTATTTCATTTCTAAACTTTCCACCTATTTGATAAAAAGCAACTGGTAATTGTTTATGAGATGTTATTCTGTTTTCTACAAATATTGTAATTGCCTCTTCTGCTGTAGGAGCTAAGCAATAATTTCCTTTATCTGTATTTGATGTCATCATTACACCACTTTCAACATATCCTTCATATCTTCCAGACCTTCTCCATATTTCTTCTTGTTGTAACATAGGCATTTGTACTTCTATACAATCTATTTCATCACAACGTTTTTTTATTATTTTCTCAATATTATCTTGTACTCTAAGTGGTATATTATCATAAGCGTATACGCCACTTCCATATTGTTTAACTTGATTTGTTTGAATTAATATATCCTGTGCTGGATACATTTCATCTAAATTGTTTAATTTAATATTTTTTATTCCCATTTTTGAAATTCTCACTTAAATCACTCCCATTTCCAATTAATTTATAATAATATACCATTTTTATATGAATTTTTCAAGAAAAACTAATTCTACAAAATAATCTTTGATAAAAATCTAATGTATTTTTTATTTGTAACTCCCAGCAGCGCACAGTCTGTAAGCTTGCTGGTCCCCACGAATTGTTACTTCATAAAAAATACATTAGATTCTTCTTGTATTACTATTCCATATATATGAAAACTAGGATTCTTAATACAGAATCCTAGTTTGAGATTTATTTACTATACAGTTTTTTTGCCAATTGGCAAAGTTTTATTACCCCTTCTCTTGAACCTGCTCTTACAAAGAAACAAGACTTATGACAATAAATAGCATCATTTACTCCTGTTATCTTTGATAAATTAACAGTTTCTCCTGACCATTCTTTTGGAAATGGTACAATTTTTTCAAAAATATTTTTTTTGCTTGATGGAACAGCTTGTGCAGCCCACCCTCCTCTATGATATGGGAACATTACAAATTCTACTGTTTTTTCTTTTTTATCCTTCACGTTTTTATCTTCTTTAATATTATTATTATAATCAATAACAATATTTAGCCAAGGCATGTGTTGTTTTGGAATTTCCACAATATTATTCTTTAAAAACCTATTTCCATAAAAACCATATGTTAATCTATTATTTATTTCTTCTGAAGCTAATACTTCATCTATTTTCTTTATAATATATCTTTTTAAAATTTTATTTGTTATTTCCAGTGTTTCATCAAATAAATCTTCATATGATTCTTCTACATACCATTTGGGAAGGAATGAATGTACATAATTAAAATCCTTTGCAAGTTTTATTCCATTCTGATGAAGATCAATATTTTGAATCAAATCTTCATCTACCATCTTCTTAACTTGTTTATTTACTAGTTCCTTTGCAGTTTCTGTATTTACAAACATCTTTTCGATTACTCTTCTGTTCTTTAAAATATCCTTATTGAATATTTCTTCTATTATCTTATCACCAAAATCTCTCCATACAAAACCTGCATTTCCATACAAATTTCCATTTTTTCTCTTTTCAATTGTCTTATGATAGTGACCATATCTACCATTTTCTCCATTTCCTTCTCCAACATTTACAACATAATCACATTTTTCTAATTCTTCATATTTTTTGCTTCTTATTATAACAATTTCGTCTTTTTCATGTGCTAAGCATAAAATTGAAATTGCTACAACTTCTCCAATATGAAAAATATTAGAGTGAGTTCCTATTAATATCCGCCTTTTTACATCCTTTAAAGATTTTACTGTTTTCATAAAAAATCTCCTCCTTAAGTTAAATACTTCCATATTATATCAAATTGTTTTACATAATTCAATAGTTAGACATCAAAATTGTTTCCCATTTTAATTAAAATAATTCTACAAGAACATAAATTAAGTTAACAAAAATAATATATTATTTTTGTTACTTATAATAAAATCTAATATGATTTTTTAGTCAACATAAATTGTTTTTATGATTATTATATGATATAATATATGTGCAAAATAACTAAAAAAAATGTAATTAACTTATTACAAATACTAATTAAATGCCCATATAGGGAACAATCTACATATATGTGTAGTAGGGAAAGGCTTTTTTTATGTATACTGCAAATCTTGAAAATAACAAAATCGATTTCATGAGAAGAAATAATTTGAATTATCTCTGTTTCACTAATCCCAATGGTGAATATTTTGTAAAAGAATTTAATTTACACAAACCATATTTTTCACATTCATATATTCGCACTGACGGGCATGAATTAATATCAGTTTCTAATGAATCTAATAATGAAAACATTGTAAAAGTGTATAATGCTACTTGGGTACTACATATTCAGGTATATTTTAAAAAAAATATAAAATACACAACTAAAACATTATATACAAATAAAAGGAAAAATATATTTGATATCATACTTCCAACTGATATTATTTAATTTTAAAGTCTAGCTTCTATAATAAGAGGCTAGATTTTTTTCCACTTTCCAGCTTTAAATATTAGAATATCGCCTATTTTTATATCTTCATTTATATCATCTGCTGGCAGATCTTCTTTTTCTGATGTAAATTGATTTGCACACCCTATATAATCTTCATTTATTTCTTCTACAATAAATCTATCATCTACTCTAGAATTTATTCTTTTTATCTTACATTCTTCCATATACTTTTCCACATCTTCTTCACTTATTGGTATACCTGTATAATCAACATAAAAATTATTGTTTTGATCTTTTTTTAAAACTTCCCCTATTTCTGGCATATTTCCTGCAATTTTATCCTTTGGTATAAAATATATATCTTTATCATTATAATCAAAACATACAGCATAATCATCTTCAAATCTTGCAAAATTTAAACAAGTATATATAGATATATCATCTAAGAATCTTTCTGAATTTGATTTTGTTATACTATCTTCCAATTCGTGAATAAAATTATCAACTATTTCTAATTCATTTTTATCATGTACTATATTATCTAAATTTTTTAACATATCATAAGATATATCTTTTATATCATCTAAAAAATTATTCAATTTTACACTTCCTTTATTATGGATATAAATAAGTAGATTTACTTATTTTTAAGAAATAATGCCTATATTATAATACATAATTTACCAATAATCAACTAATTTTTAATTTCTTGCTTATTTTTATTTTTGTGATATACTTTTTATAGGTGATAAAATGAAATTTTATAAAATATTAATTACATTTTTTTGTGTATTATTAATACCTATATTCTCTTTTGCACATGGTGGAAATATCACAGGTTGGAAAGATAAGGATTCTGATAAAATAGTTCTTCATGATGGTAAATATTATGGTTATCATAATGAAGATGGTCAAAGACATTACCACCAAGTAGAATGGGATGAAGAAAAACAAAGATGGGTAATAGTTGCTCCAGCTGTATATTATGATGAAAACTTTAACGTATTATCTAATAATAATGATAACAATTCTGAAAAAATAGAAGTTAAATTTGCAGATACAGTAGATGGAGATACTGCAAAATTTATTATGAATGGTGAAGAAATTACTGTTAGATTTTTGGGAATAGATACACCAGAAACAGTAAAACCTAATACACCTGTTCAACCATATGGTCCAGAAGCTAGTGACTTTACAAAAACCAAATTAACAAATGCTTCTAAAATAGAATTAGAATTTGATGAAAATTCCGATCCAAAAGATAAATATGATAGATATCTTGCTTGGGTATGGGTTGATGGTGAACTACTTCAAAATCTAATTATTAAAGAAGGTCTAGCTCAAACTTATATGTTACAGAATAATTACATGTATGCAGGACTTTTACAAACAAGTGAATATGAAGCTAAAAACTCAAAAATAGGTATTTGGAGTGATGATGCAAATTCTAATACAGATAGTAATACTACTAGTGATACAAGTTCTAATGTAACTAATACAACTGATACAAACGCTGTAAATTCTAATAATATATCAACTGCCACATCAGATACAACTACATTAGGTGCAATAATAATTGCTATTGTAGTTTTCATCTTAACCTCACTTAAAATTATTAAAAGGAAAAAATAATGAATAAATTATAACTCTATAATGCAGTTCCTTTTCTAGGAATATATAAATTTTCCATATTTACATTTTCAATTCTTAATAATTTTATTTTATTCTCTATTCCTCCTGCATATCCTGTTAAATTTCCATTTTCTCCAACTACTCTATGACAAGGAATAATAACAGATATGGGATTATGTCCTACAGCATTTCCAATAGCTTGTGCTGACATTTTTTCTTTATTCATTATTTTAACTACTTTTCTTGCAATATAACCATATGTTCTTGTCTCGCCATAAGGTATCTGACATAATATATTCCAGACTATTTTTCTAAAATTACTTCCTCTTGGAGCAAGTTGCAATTCATGTATTGCAGGTTTTTCTCCATTAAAATATCTATTTAACCAATCTATTGTCTTTTGAATAATGTCTAAATCATTTCTTAATATTATTTCTTCTTTTATTTTATCTAAATAATATTTTTGATCTTTTATCCATACTCCCATTAACTTTTCATTATCACTTACTATCAACATTTCTCCCAAAGGAGAGTTATAATAGCTCTTATATAGCATTATTAATCACTTCTTTCTAATTTGTATTATTTCATAATATATATTTAAAGTAAAGTTTTTATCTTCATCGATTGTAATAATAAAAATATTTTTATAATAGAATTATTTAAGAAGTTTATTCTTATATAATTATTTAATTGCTCAAATGGAGGTTAGTGTGAATATGGATGTAAACGAAAAATATCTTAAATTAAAAACAGAATATATTATAAATAAGATTTTATATAATAAAAACTTAATTGGGAAAAATATGTATGATTACGCATCTAGAAAACTTGATAAATTAATACTTGTGGAAACTAATACTAAATAGAAAGGTGAATAAATAATGACATTATATGAAATGAAACAAGAATTATCTTCTGGTAAAACAATTTTTGATTTACAATTAAAAGTTTCTTATTATGCTAGAGTATCTACCGAAAAGGAAGAACAAATAAATTCTTTAGAAAATCAAATTACTTTTTTTGAAAACTATATTAAAACAAATAAAAATTGGGAATTTATTTGTGGATATATTGATGAAGGAATAACTGGTACTTCTTCACTAAAACGTGAAAATTTTATGAAAATGATTGAAGATGGAAAACAAAAAAAATTTGATTTACTTATTACAAAAGAAGTCTCTAGATTTTCTCGTGACACTGTTGATAGTTTATTTTATACCAGAAAATTATTAGAATATAATGTTTGTGTTTATTTTTTGTCAGACAATATAATAACCGCTTCTAATGATGGAGAACTAAGACTTACTATAATGTCAAGTATGGCACAAGATGAAGTTCGCAAAATTTCTGAAAGAACAAAATTTGGTTTTAAACGTGCTGTTGAAAAAGGTACTGTACTCGGAACAAATAATATATGGGGATACAGAAAAGAAAAAGGAAAACTTGTAATTGATGAAACCGAAGCATTATTAGTAAGGAAAATTTTTTATATATATGCAACTAATGGTAAAATAGGTTTAAAAAAATTATCAACAGAATTAGCAAATCAAGGATATTACAACCATAATGGAAATCCAATTCATCAAAATACATTAAAAAAAATTATTCAAAACCCCAAATATAAAGGCTACTATACAGGTGGGTTATCAACTGTTGTAGATTATAGGACTAAAAAACGAAATTTTTATGATAAAAACAAATGGAAAATCTATAAAGATTATGAAAAAGTACCTCCTATTGTATCTGAAGATTTATGGGAAAAAGCAAATAAAAAATTATTAACTAGAAGTAAATCAGCTAACATGTATCAAAAACATCAAACTAAATATTCTCTATCAGGAAAGATATATTGCGAAAAACATAAATGTAGTTTTATAAGGAAAATTAGACATTACAAGAATAAACCTAATATAGTTTATTGGTATTGTGGGAATTTCCATAAAACAGGTAAAAAAAATTGTATACCTGCTTATTTTAAGGAACGAGATATATATAATATTTTAATTAATAATTTTAAAAAATATAATAATATTTATAAAAATGAAATTTGTAATGATTTAATGGATTTATACACTTCATTTTTTTCAATAAACAAAAATACAGAATATAAAGCGAAATTACAAAATCAATTATGTATTCTAAAAAATAAAAAAGATAAATTATTAGATTTAGCTTTAGATGGTTTCCTTAGTAAAGAAGATTTAGTTTTAAAAAATACATCTATCGAAAATGAAATTTTTACAATAAACAAAAAACTAAATAAAATAGAAATATATAAATCAGATATCAAAAAACAAAACGAATATCTTAATACATTAAAAGAAAATATCTATAATGAATTAGAAATATCTTATGCTAATTTAGAAGATTATATTGATGAATTACTAGATAAAATTATTGTTAAAGAAAAAGTTGACAATACACAAAATAAATCTCGTATAGAATTTAACATTATATTAGTCTGAAACAATTTTATAAGTAACTATACTCTCTCCTATATATAATTAAATTTCCGGTTTTACACAACAAAACAATACCACTTTGTCACTCCCATGCACATGGTTAGTGCCTGTTTTCCTGTAGTACCTGCTTTTTTAAAAAAACTGTCTAAATTAAAAGCTATTCTTGGTAAATATCCCAAATCTTCTAATAATGCAAATAACGGGAAAAATATAGCCATTGGTGGAAGCATAACTGATATTACCCACCCTAAAGTTCTAAACATTCCTTCCACTAAAACACCTTTTAGCCAAAGAGGTGAATTTATATAGTCAAAAAATATCGATAATTTTTCTTCTAACATTGTAAAAAAGCTAGTCAGTAAACTTGAAGGATAATTTGCACCTACTATTGTAATCCAAAATATTATTCCTAAAAATAATAACATTAAAGGTATTCCAAATATTTTTGATGTTAATACCTTATCTATTTTTCTATCTCTCTCAAAATACTTTTCTTTAGTAATAATTACTTCTTTTGATAACTTTTCAATGTTTTTAAATATATCTTCAATTAATATATCTGATATATTAGCTTTACTCATACCAAAACAACTTAATATTTTTTTCGTATGATTTATTTCTTCATTCATACACACAAAATCAATATTTAAATTTTCTGATATTTTATGTATTATTTTTCTATTATCTTCTATTAATTTTATTGCTACCCATCTTGCTAATTGTTTATCTTGAATTTTTTTAACTAAACTATCCATTAACACTTGTATACAATATTCAATGTTTTCATTATACCTATTTCTAACTAATATATTAGAATTATTTTTGTAACAAACATTTTTAACACAAACATCATTAATTTTTTCTAATAATTTTTTTAATGTTTTCTTTTTTCTTGCAACTGTTTCAATAACTGGTACATTTAATATTTTCGACAATTTGTTCGTATCAATAAATATACCTTTTTTCCTCGCTTCATCTATTAAATTAATACATAATACAACTTTATTTGTAATTTCTAGTATTTGATAAACTAAATTTAAATTTCTTTCTAAACATGTTCCATCTACAACAATTACTACACAATCATATTCTCCAAAGCATATATAATCTCTTGCAATTTCTTCTTCTTCTGAATCTGACATGATTGAGTATGTACCAGGTATGTCTATAAGTCTATATGTTTGATTATTATAAATACATATTCCTTCAGAATTTTCAACTGTTTTTCCAGCCCAATTTCCTGTATGTTGATGTAATCCTGTTAACCCATTAAATATTGTGCTTTTTCCTACATTCGGATTACCAGCTAAACAGATTTTATATTCATTCTTTAACATACTTATTCCCCCATATGAAAATAATATAAAAAAAAATGATATTTATGCCATTATAAATATCATTTTGCAAAATTTATTTATTTACACTTTTTTACTTTTTTCTTCACTTTTTAAAAAAGCTGCTTTTATATTTTTCATCTTACCAAAAACTACAATTACATCATTATTCTGTAATTTAACATCACCATATATTAAATCTATTATATTTTCTCCCCTTTTTAATACTAGTAATTGTATATCATATTTTTCTTTTAATCCTATTTCTTCAATTGTTTTATCTTTAAAGCTTTCTCTTAAATTATTTATTTCTACTTCTACAATTGATTTTGTACCATATGTATCATATACGAAAAGACTATTTCCTCTTCTCATTATTTTACTATTTGTTATTTTAATAATAATTTTATCTAATGCATTTTTAAACAATTTAGATCTTCTAACAAAAAATATTAATATAATATTTATAATTGTTAATACTATTCCTAATTTTATTTCATGAATATTTGTAGTTGATGTTGAAATTAATAAATTTACAATAATTGAAACTATAGTTACATTAAAAATATAACTAAACATCATCATTGCAGTAGTCAATTTTCTCCTTCTTTTAGTTAGTAACATCGTTTCACTCTCACTTGTTGTAAAACCTGTACATGTTAAAATAGATATTACTTGAAATCTACTTTTTTCTAAATTAATTCCTGTTATTCTAAATAATATTGTAAAAACCTCAATTATGATCTGATATAACAAAATTAAAATATTAAAAAGTATTAACGCTAAAACTAAATTCATTATATTGTCTCCTTTTTTGTTTAATTATATCAAATCTTTTATATTTTTCAACATATTTCTACATGTATTTTACTTGCATCTTCATCTCTTACTGCCAGTAAAATATTTCTTATCTCATATGCTCTTATTCCACCACATGCACCACTAAAAACTGGCTTTATTTTTGTATCTTTTATTATTCCTAAGTCTGCTATTCTCCTTTTTATTTTATCATCTAATTTAATGTTTTTAACTATACCTATACTATTTATACCTAATTTATTTAAAGTTACTACCAATTTATACACTCCCATTTTTAATAATTATTATAAAAATCTTAATAAAATTTTTTATTTATAACTACAAGCATCTAACAATCTAAAATATAGCTATCATTTATATATTTTATGTTAATTAGTTGCATTATGTTTTTATTAATGATATAAATTGTATTAGAAATTATTTTATTAGAGTTAAATAGGCTCAAATGGAGGGTTTTATGGATAAAAATAGAGGTTTTGAAATAATAAGTTCATATAAAGATAAAAATATAAATTTACCTAAACGTCAAACTAAAAATTCTGCAGGTTATGATATTGAAGCTGCTGAAGATACATTAATTCCAGTATTTCATCCAGGGCAAGCACCTGTACTTGTTAAAACTGGAATTAAATCATATTTGAAAGAAAATGAATTTTTAATGCTTGTAAATAGGAGCTCTAATCCACTAAAAAAAGGTTTAGTTGTTTCAAATAGTGTCGGCATTGTTGATTCAGATTATTATAATAATCCAGATAATGAAGGTCATATTATGTTTTCTTTTTATAATTTTTCTGATAAAGATATTCTTATAAAAAAAGGAGATAGAATAGGTCAAGCAATTTTTTTAAATTTTTTGACTACAGATACTGATTCTGCTTCTGGCAGTAGGAGTGGCGGTTTTGGTTCTACTATGTAATTTGACGTTTTTATAACCATTTTTACATTTTTTTACTTTGACTTTTTGCTTTTTTTGATGTATAATATTTGTAGTGTGTATGGAAGGAGTTGCTATATATGTTTAATATTGGAGACAAAATAGTTTACCCAATGCATGGGGCTGGAACTATTAAGGACATTGAAGAAAAAAATATTTTAGGAAAGACTGAACCTTATTACATATTAGAAATGCCAGGAGAAGTTAAAGTTATGGTTCCTATCAATAAGGCTGAATCTATAGGCGTGAGAAATATTATAGATAAAGAAAAAGCTGATAAAGTTTTCAGTATATTAGGTCACGATAGTACAGAAATGTCAATGAATTGGAATAAGAGATATAGGGACAACATGGATAAAATGAAAAGTGGCGATATATATGAAGTTGCAGATGTAGTTAGAAATTTAAGTTTCAAACAAAAAGAAAAAGGACTTTCTACTGGTGAGAAAAAAATGCTTTTAAATGCTAAACAAATTTTAATAAGTGAATTAGTTTTAGCAGAACATTCTTCTAAGGACGAAGTAGAAGATTTAATAGAAGCTACTATTTGTAAATCCTTTGAAGCATATAAACACACAGACAAATCAGAAATAAATAATGATAATATTGTAAAGAAATTTATTCCTTACAATTAAAAATATAAACTATGTTTAATAATTTTTTTATTACATTTTGAAATTTTATTTCAATAATGTAGTAATATTTTTTATTAAATATAGTTTATATTTTTTAATATTTACTTTTTGAACAATATATATTTTTTTATTTAAAATATATGTATTTTTTCTAATCAATAATCTCTCCAATAAGGTCATATTCTTTTACACTACTAACTTTACAATTTACAAAATCACCAATATTGTGATTTTGGTCATTTTTTATAAATATTAGTCCATCCATATCTGGTACATCCATATATGTCCTTGCAATATAATAACTTTTTTCTTGTGTTATCCCTTCAATTAGTGCAATATATTTTCTTCCAATTTTCTTATTTAAAATATTAGCAGAAATTATATTTTGCTCTTTCATTATTTTATTCCATCTGCTTTGCTTAGTTTTATAATGTACTTGATTAGTAAACTTCGCTGCTGGTGTTCCTTCTTCTTTAGAATACATGAACACACCTAATTTATCAAATTTCGTTTCTTTAACCAAATCGAGTAACTCTATAAATTCATCTTCTGTTTCACCAGGGAATCCAACTATTAATGATGTCCTTAGTATTACATCTGGGATCTCATTTCTAAGTTTTTTCACTAATTCTTTTATATCTTTTCCAGTACTTTTTCTATTCATTTTTTTTAGTATATTATCAGATATATGTTGTATTGGTATATCAAAATATTTACATACTTTTTCATTAGCTTTTACCTCATTTATTAATTCTTCTGTTATGCTTTCAGGATATGCATATAAAAATCTTACCCATTTTATGCTTTCAATTTCACTTATATCTTTTATTAACTCATGTAATCTTGGTTTACCATATATATCTATTCCGTATTTTGTTGTATCTTGTGCTATTATTATTATTTCTTTTACACCTTTTTTAGCTAATTGATTTGCTTCTTTTATTATATCTTCATATTTTCTACTAATATATTTTCCTCTTATATATGGTATTGCACAATATGTACAAAAATTACTACATCCTTCCGCTATTTTCAAATATGCAGTTGTATTTCCAGTTGTTATTATTCTGTCTAAATAATCTAATTTATCACTATCATACTTCTTATTCATATTAAGCATTTTCTCTATTTTTTCCCAGAATTCATCATACTCGTCTATACTAATAAATAAATCTACTTCTGGTAGTAATTTTTCTAAATCCTTTTTATATCTTTGTACTAAGCAACCTGTAGCAACTAGATATTTGCAATTACCAATTTCTTTATATTTAGCCATCTCTAATATTGTATCTATTGCTTCTTGTTTTGCCGATTCTATAAATCCACATGTGTTAATTATTAAAATATCAGCTTGTGTTTCATCATTAACAATTTCAAATTTATTATTTTTTAATAATCCTATCATCATTTCTGTATCTACTAAATTTTTTGAACAACCCAATGAAACAAAACCTACTTTCATATTTACCTCCTACAAATGTGCAACTTTCAAGTTACAGTTAATATTTAATATTTCCCTTAATACATATATTGACTTCTATATAATAATATAGAAGTCAATAATAATCATACTATTTTTAAATTTTCAATTATAACAACTGGTATGTTGTTTAATTTTTGTTTTCTAGCTAATTTATATTTCTCAACTCCATCTAATAGATACTTTTGACTATTTATTACAATTGGAGTAGTTAAATATTTATACTTATCGTAAAACTCTTTTTCAAATTTTAATTTGTTATTATTTAATTTTACTAAACTTGTTTTTATTTCCTCTTGTTCTATATTTACATATTCTATCCAATTCTTTGGAATTTTATATGCCATTTCTTTTCTATAAAATTCTATGGATTCTTTTACTTTTGCTTTTAATTCTAATTTTTGTTTTTTATTAGAATTTATAAATTGTAAATATTCAAATTTAGTCATCATATTACCTTTATTATTATTACATCGCTTACAAGTAAGTAATAAATTCTGCGGTATTTTTATACCACCTACTTCTTTTGGATATATCCTATTATAATAAATTTCATCAGCTCTCAATATCCGCCCACAATATGAACAATGTATATTACCATCTATGTCCACTTTTTTTGTTAACATTCTCATTATTTGACCAAATTTAAATTTTCCAATGTTATGATTAAAAATCAGTATTTTTTTCTTTCTGTCAATACTTAACCCCCTAATATTTATTATATTTTTACAATTTTCCAATGGTAATTTAATAGTCATTTTATTACCTCCTAAAGTATATTAATACTTTAATATATTACTATATTTTCTATATTATGTCAAGTTAATTTTTATTATTCTTCACTATGACTATACATTTTCTTTCTTGTTATTTCTAATAAATTTAACTTTGTAAAATCATAAACTTGAATTGTCGATCTATCTTTTCTCATTTCTTCTATTAATATATTCCTTATATTATCTTTGTCCTCATCATTATTCATATCAATGTAATCTATTACAATTATTCCACTTATATCTCTTAATCTTATTTGTTTTGCAATTTCTTCTGATGCTTCTTTATTTACTTTAACTACTGTTTCATTTAAATTTTTTTTACCTACATATTTTCCAGAATTAACATCTATTACAGTTAATGCTTCAGTCTCTTCAATTATAATAAATCCCCCACATTTTAGCCAAATCTTTTTTTGTTTTATTCCTCTTAATATTTTTTCTATATTATAATTTTCAAATATATTTTTATCAATAATTACATTTATATCTTCTTCTAACTCTCTAATAATCTTTTTTACAAACAAATATTCTTCTTCATCATCCACAACTATTTTTGTTATGTTTTTATCTGTTAAATCAATTAATATTTTTCTTATCATTGAATCTATATTATATACTAAACCTATACTATCACATTTATTATTTAGTATATCATTCCATATTTTTAACAAAGATTGTATATCCTTTTTTATATCTAGTTCTCCTTTATTTTCCGCTGCAGTTCTAATTACAGCTCCCATGTTATTTGGTAAAAATTTTTCCGTTATTGTTTTTAATCTATTTCTGTTACCGCAATCGACTATTTTTTTTGAAATTGTAACAAAATTTACATTTGGAAGTAAAACTACATATTTGCCAGTTATACTAATATTTTTACTTGAAACTTTTGCACTTTTATATTTTGTTTCATTTCTTTTTATTTGTACTAATATATTTTGTCCCACTTTTAAAGGATAATCTTGTACTATATCTTTAGTATGCATAAAGACATTTCTATTTTCACCAATATCTACAAATACAGCTTCTAATCCCTTTTTAATATTATTTATTTTTCCATTATATATATATCCTATATTTTCTTTTGTATTCATATTTTCATCATATTGCTCAATTAATTTTCCATTTTCAAAAATCAATATTTTCTTATTATTATTAATCTTACTTATTATTAACTCTAGCATTATTTAGCTCCATTATATTTATTCATAGCATAATCTACATCATTTTCTATAATATCAATTATCGCATTTTTAGCTGTTTCTATTCCATGTTGTAAAACTTTATACTCTTCATCTGGAATATATCCTATAACATACTCAACTAAAGATTCATCTTCTTTTGGTACTCCTATTCCAACCCTTACTCTTATAAAATCATCAGAATTTAAATAATGAATAACAGATTTCATTCCATTATGTGTACCTGGACCACCCTTTTTTCTAATTCTTATTTTTCCAGGCTCTAAATCTATATCATCTGATATAATGATTATTTTATTATTTTCAATCTTATAAAAATTTTTAAACTCTATTACACTTTCTCCACTTAGATTCATAAATGTTTGTGGTTTCAATAAAATCACTTTACTATGTCCTATAATTCCACTTCCATACATTCCCTTAAAGTGATTTCTAGAAATTTCTATATCATAATCTTTAGCAATTTTATTTATAACATCGAACCCCATATTATGTCTTGTCCTACTATAATCTTTTTCTGGATTTCCCAGTCCAACTATTAAAAACATTTATATCAACAATCCTTTCTATTATTATAACTGTATTATTTTATATTTTTTATTTTTAAATTTCAATATAAAATTCAAATTTTTATATTACATCTAAAAGTTACAATCTAATAGAATTATATTTCAACAGAAAAATCAAATGTACTTTTTATGAAGTAACAATTCGTGGGGACCAGCAAGCTTACAGTCTGTTTTACAGACTGTGCGATGCTGGGAGTTACAAATAAAAAATACATTTGATTTTTCTTGCATTTAGTCAAATAAGGTATATATAAATATTTATATATACCTTATTTGACGGTCTATTTATATTTCAATCTTACTTTTTCATACATGCCTTTATTAATCCATCAAATAATGGTGATGGTCTATTAGGTCTAGATTTAAACTCTGGATGAAATTGAGATGCAATAAAATATGGATGTTTCTTATATTCCACTATTTCTACTAAATTCATATCTGGAGATAAACCAGAACACTCCATTCCATTTTCCTCAAATAATTCCCTATAATCATTATTAAACTCATATCTATGTCTGTGTCTTTCATATACAGCTTCAATTCCTCCATATAAATCCATAGCCATACTACCTTTTTTTAGTACACATGGATATGCACCTAATCTCATTGTACCTCCCTTTTTCTTTACATCCTTTTGTTCATTCATTATATGTATAACTTTATTATTGCTTTCTTTGCTAAACTCCTCTGAATTCGCATCATCTAAATGCAGTACATTTCTCGCGAATTCGACAACTGCTAACTGCATTCCTAAACATATTCCAAGAAATGGTATATTGTTTTCTCTTGCATATTTAATTGCATTTATCTTACCTTCAATTCCTCTTTTTCCAAAACCTCCTGGTACAATAATAGCATTCAAATCTTTTAATACATCATCGACCGTGCTAGGACTCACTTTAGTTGAATCAATATATTTTATATTTACTTTTATATCATTATAAAAACCTGCATGTCTTATTGATTCTGCAACTGATAAATATGAATCCTCTAATTTAACATATTTTCCTACTATTCCAATATTTATATCTTTATCTTTCGCATTTTTTATTTTATCAATCATTTCTATCCACTGTTCATTTCTTGTAACAGCATTTTTTAAATTTAAATATCTACAAACTTCTTTTGCTAACCCCTCTTTTTCAAGCATTAATGGCACCTCATATAAGCATTGTACCGTACTATTTTGTATAACACTTTCTTTACTCACATTGCAAAATAAAGATAATTTCTCTCTAACTTCATCTGGTATATCAATTTGAGTTCTGCACACTAATATATCTGGTTTTATTCCCAAAGATTGTAATTCTTTTACAGAATGTTGTGTAGGTTTTGATTTTATTTCATTTGACCCACTTATATATGGCAGTAACGTAACATGTATATATACAACATCATCTTTATTTTTCTCTTGTCCTATTTGTCTTATAGCTTCTAAAAATGGAAGACTTTCTATATCTCCAACCGTTCCACCTATTTCTGTTATTACTACATCTATTCCTTCATTTTCAAAACTATATATATTATCTTTTATCTCATTTGTTATATGTGGTATTACTTGAACAGTTTTTCCTAGATAATCTCCTCGTCTTTCCTTATTAATAACATTTGCATAAATCTTTCCTGTAGTTATACTAGAATTTTTATTCAAATTTTCATCAATAAATCTCTCATAATGTCCTAAATCTAGATCTGTCTCTGCTCCATCTTCTGTTACAAAAACTTCTCCATGTTCATATGGACTCATTGTTCCTGGATCTATATTTATGTATGGATCTAATTTTTGTATCCTTACATTATATCCTCTATTTTTTAGTAATCTTCCCAGTGATGCTGCAGTTATACCTTTTCCTAATCCAGATACTACTCCTCCTGTTACAAATACATATTTTGTTACCATGATATACCTCCTATATTTTTTCATCTCTGTGTTTCATAATAATGCTAGAAATACTTAATTTATACAAGAAAAAAGTAGATTAAAAAACCTAACCGAAAAATTCGGTTTTTTTTTAATCTACTTTTTTGATTAATGTATTTTTATAATACCACTATATTTTTTTTATTTCAATACCCAATTTACATTTTAATATTGATTTTTTTAAAATTTATATTTATAATTTATATTGAATTTTTATATTCTTAATAAGAAAAGTGGATATAAGAAAAATCTATTATTTCTATATCCACTTATGTATAAAATGTATTTGTCATTATTATACAAATATATATTACTTAATTTTAATTTTCTAAGTTTTAAAATTAAACTTTAATTACATATAAGACATCAACTATTTTTGATATACAATAAAATTATATAGAACAATTTTGTTCGAATGGAGGTTTTAATAATACATGACAAAAAAAAGAAAAAACTATAAACTAAAAGAAGCTGAAATAGAATTTAGAAAAGGCTTGTCAAAAAAATTAGTTATAGGAATTATTATAGTTTTTATTATATTTTTATTACTAACTGTTAAATTATCTTGGATAGATTTTATTAGAGGCGATACATATAAAATGATGGCATATAATCAACAAACAATTAATCAAGTTATTAGTCCTAATAGAGGAACTATCTATGATTCAACTGGAAAAGCATTGGCAATAAGTGCAAGTGTAGATACTGTTTCTATTAATCCTACTTATATAAAAGCTGAAGATAAAGAAAAAGTTGCAACAGCATTTAGTAATATTCTTGGTCTTGATTATAATACAGTTTTAGAAAAAGTTAATAGTAATTCGGCTTTTCAAACAATAGCTAGAAAAGTAGAACATGACCAAATAACGCAACTAAAAAGCTGGATGGAAGAAAACAAAATAACAAAAGGAATAAATATAGATGAAGATTCTAAACGTTATTATCCATATAATAATGTTGCTTCAAATTTAATTGGTTTTTGTGGTAGTGATAATGTAGGTCTAGCAGGAATTGAATATAAATGGAATTCTGTTTTAACTGGTACTCCTGGTAGAATTACTAGTTTAAGAGGTGGAGAATCACAAGAAATACCAAATGACAGTGAACAATACATTGAAGCCGAAAACGGTAGTGATATAGTTTTAACTATAGATTATCGTCTTCAAACAATTGCAGAAAAATATTTAAAACAAGCTGTTGAAGAAAATAATTGTTCAAGAGGTGGAAATGTTATAATTATGGATCCTTCTACTGGAGATATAAAAGCAATGGCTACTTATCCAGATTATAATTTAAACACTCCTTCTGAGCCATATACAGAAAGTCAAAAAGCAATATACAATTCTTTGACTACTCGTGAAGAACAAATTACTTATTTAGAAGAAATGAGAAAAAATATTGCTGTAAGCAATGGATATGAACCAGGTTCTACTTTTAAAATCATTACTGCTGCTATAGGGTTAGAAGAAGGCGTAGTACAAACTGATACAGAAAAAGACTTTATTTGTTCTGGTGGAGAACAAATATATGATACATATATAAGATGTTGGAAGCATTATGACCCTCATGGTGAGCAAACATTAAGAGAGGCTCTTCAAAATTCGTGCAATCCCGCTTTCATGCAATTAGGTGCTAGAATTGGTACACGAACACTATATAAATATTATAAAGCTTTTGGTCTTTTTGATAAAACTGGTGTTGAGCTAGCAGGAGAAACAAACAGTATATTTTATAAAGAAGATGATGTAGGGCCTGTTGATTTAGCCACAATGTCATTTGGTCAAAGGTTTAATATAACTCCTCTTCAATTAATAACTGCTGTATCTGCTATAGCAAATGATGGTATTTTAATGAAACCTAGAATTGTAAAACAAGTTATTAATACAGACACTGGCGTTGTAACAAATATAGAACCAGAAAAAGTAAGACAAGTCGTTTCTAAAACTACAGCAGATAAAGTAAAAGATTTATTATATTCTGTTGTAGAAAAACGGAACTGGTAGATATGTTAAAATAGATGGATACTCTGTAGGTGGAAAAAGTGGAACATCAGAGCCTATTTATAGTAAAAAAGACGATGGTTATACCTCTTCATTTATTGCTATTTCACCTGTTGAAAATCCACAACTTGTAGTACTTGTTACATTATATGATCCACAAGCTGGAAAATATCAAGGTGGAGAAACAGCTGGACCTGTTGTTAGGCAAATATTATCTGAAGCATTACCTTATTTAGGTATTCCTTCAACTAGTACTAATTCATCAGATAACGATTCAAGTTTTGAAACAAATATTTTAACAGATGTTACAGGTAAAACATTTTCAGAAGCTGAAGAAACATTAAAAAATGCTGGATTTAATGTAACATCAAAGTGCAGTGGAGATAAAACAACAAGTATTGTTAAAGAACAAGTTCCAAAAAGCGGTGTTTCTTTAATACAAGATTCTCAAATTATCTTGTATGATCAAGAAAGCCCAGAAAAAACTACTGTTTCTGTACCTCCTCTTAAAGGTATGACAGCAGAGCAAGCAATAAATTCACTTAAATCAAAAAATTTAAATATAAATATTGAAGGTTCAGGAAAAGTTATTTCTCAATCGCCTATAAATGGAACAGAACTTGAAGAAGGTTCTATTATAAGTGTAACTTTAATGGATGAAATTAAAGATGCATACTAATTATTATTAGATAAAATTAAGTGTATTAAACCCCAGAAAATAATATTATATTTACTTTCTGGGGTATTATTTTTCTATTTCTTTATTATTACATATTCTTTATATTTTTCTTTTAAATAAATTTTATTTATAAATTTAGATTTTGATAAACTTTTTTAAATATTTTCTATATTATAATTATTCATACTTCCCCCATAACTTTATTTTTATTGCTTATTATATCATAAAGTTATAAAATATACTTTACATTATAAAATCGTATTTGTTATAATTACTATAAATTCCAAAATTCTACAAAAGAGGATGATTTGTGTGAAAAAATATTTAATAACAGGCGGAGCTGGTTTTTACGGCAGTATATTAAAAAAAGATTTACTTAATAATAATTTTTGTGTTAGCATAGATTTAGAAAGCGATAATTATATACATAAAAATCTAGTAACAATAAAGGGTGATATTAGAAATAAAAATATTTTAGATGAACTTTTCAAAAAGTATAAATTTGATGCTGTATTTCATTGTGCAGCATTACTTGCACATGAAATTAAAAATAAAAACGATTTATGGACTGCAAATGTTGATGGAACACAAAATGTTGTTAATTATGCTATAAAATATAATTGTCCAAAATTAATTTTTATATCTAGTAATTGCTTATGGGGAAAAAATTTTGAATATAAAGTAACTGAAGAGGAGATTCCAGAACCAATTGAAATATACGGGAAATCAAAGTTGGAATGCGAAAAAATACTACTTTCTAATAAAGATAAATTAAATTCCATAATTTTTAGAAGTCCAACAATAATAGATGAAGGAAGATTAGGACTACTTAGTCTATTATTTGAATTTATTGATGAAAATAGAAAGGTTCCTATTGTTGGTAATGGAAATAATAAATATCAATTTATTTATGCAAAAGACATGGTTCAAGCAATGAAAAAAGCTCTAAGCTATGACAAAACTGAAATTTTTAATATTGGATCTGATAATGTAAAATCATTTAATGAAGTATACAAATATGTTATAGATAAATCATCATCAAAATCTAAATTAATACATTTTCCTAAAAAAATTACGACCTTATGCATGAAAATCTGTTTTAAACTTGGTATATCTCCACTTGGTCCATACCAATATAAAATGATTTCTGCAAATTTTGTATTTGATACTACAAAGATTAAAGAAAAATTAGATTTTAAACCAACACTTTCAAATGAAGAAATGCTATATAAGTCATATAAATATTATCATGAGAATAGAAAAGAAATAGAACATAGATCAAATGTATCTGCTCATAATAAAAATGCTAAAATGGGGGTTATAAGATTATTAAAATGGATGATGTAAAAAAACAAAAATATATACAACTTGCACTAAATAGTGCAATAACATTAATTTTTATTGTACTGTCATTAGTAATAGCAAATTTTCATGAACATTGGAGTGATGAGGCACAATCATTTCTTTTAGCAAGGGACAATAATTTTTCAGAAATTTTTTATTACATAAAATACGAAGGTACACCTGCATTATGGGTTATAATAATAAAAATATTTATACTATTACGGTGGTACATATGAAAGTTTTTACATATTACCAATTATATTTTCATCCATTGGAGTAGCTATTTTTGAATTTAAAATAAAAGCTCCATGGTACATAAAACTATTGTTACCATTTACTTATTTTATATTTTTCCAATACTCAATAGTAGCCAGAAGTTATTGTTTAGCTTTTCCTCTTCTTATGATAATTGCAATTATTTATAACAAAAGATTTGAAAAACCTATTTTATATAGCATAATTTTATTTTTGTTTATGAATATAAGTTTACATACTCTTGTTATATCTGGTTCTTTATATTTATTGTTTTTAATAGATTTATTTAAGAATAATAAATATAAAGAAAAAAGAAATATTATTGCATGTATAATAATATTTTTAGAACTATTAATTACAATGCTATATACTCTCCCTAATAAAGATTGTTCTTTTATAACGCATGGCGGTTCTACTATATGGTATATAATTTCAGAAGCTACTATTGGAAGTCAGCAAAATGAATATATAGATTTTATAATAGCTCCTATAATTATAGGTATTATAATTTGGGCTATTTCTAAAAATAATAAAGCCAAACTTAATACACTAACATTAATTATATTATTAATACCTGTAACTTCTATACTATGTTTAATAACTTGCCATCCTTGGCATATAGGAATAATATTTTTAATTTTATTTACTTATTTTATTATTACAGGTATGTTAGAAAAAGAAAAAATAATACAATATTTAATGCTAGTAATATGTATAATTCAGATATATTGGTCAGCAAGCTCTTCTATATATGATGTCAATAATTTATATTCTTCATCAAAAGTTGTGGCAGATTTAATAAAAGAAAATTACGAAGATAGTGTAATATACGGACTTGGTTACAGCACAACTGCAATACAACCATATTTTGATAAAAACATTTTTTCAAATAGAAATACTGATAAGTCATTTAATTTATGGCAAATAAACAATGGATATTATACAGAAGAGGAAATGTTAGAAAAAAAAGCTGATATATATATAATTTCAACATTTTATGTTTTGAATTATACAGATATAATGAAAATATTAGAAAATGATGGATATCATGCACAAATGATAAATGGATTTACATTTGTAAAAGATAAAACATATGAAGTTGAAGGATATATTATTTATATAAAATAAAAGCTATAAGATTTTCACCTTATAGCTTTTATTTTATATTGGTTGCGGGAGCAAGACTCGAACTTGCGACCTTTGGGTTATGAGCCCAACGAGCTGCCAACTGCTCCATCCCGCGATGTTCTACTTTTATTATTATACTACTTTATGCTATCAATGTCAACACCTGTCTGTACATTCCATATTTTGTATATATTAATATTATATTCTAAAATAAAAAAAATATTCCATAAATATTAAAATATTTTTATTTTCTTATTTAAAACTATCAATATTATCTAATTTTTCAATTATATATATTTATTATATTATTTGTTATAATTGACATATTCATTTCTATATTCTTGTAAACTATTTATTATTTACCGCAACTTCAATTCAAACATAATAACCCTACAAGTACATTTATACAATTTTTTAAAATATAGAAGTAGAAATGTAGGGACGAACACTGTTCGCCTGAACAAACAAAGACTTTCTCAAAAATACAAATATATTTATATATTTTCATCCAGGAAATTGATTTAATAACCCTAGTATAGCTTGTAATATTAACAAGTAGAGTAATGTAGAAAAATCAGTAATTTCCCGTTCTACTAAGGAATTACTTGATAAAATTTCTTTATTACATTTCTAAAATAGATAATTCAGAAATGTTGATAAATATCCACCAGTATAACCGGTGGATTTTCATATACGCCTATAAGGCTCTATTACTAGCGACCACTTAAGTGGTTCAGTTTGACAGCTTTCAGCCACTTTCGCTCGCGATTTTATTACTTACTACCCTTTAAAAGGGTCTTTATATTCTTTTATTGTTATTTGATCTGACATCATGTCTTCTTTTAATTGATTTTCTACATAATTATATACGGCTGACTTGTTATTTCCTACCGTACTTACATAATATCCTCTACACCAAAATACTCTATTTCCATATTTATATTTTAAATTTGCATGTCTCTCAAATATTATTAATGTACTTTTTCCTTTTAAATATCCCATAAATGATGATACACTTAATTTTGGTGGTATGCTTACATACATATGTATATGGTTTGGACATGCTTCTGCATTAATTACTTCTACATCTTTTCTTTTGCACAATTCTCTTAATATCATTCCTATTTCTCTTCTTAATATTCCATATATTTCTTTTCTTCTAAATTTTGGGGCAAATACTATATGATATTTGCATTCAAATGTTGTGTGTGCTAAACTATTTGTGTATGTACTTTTCATACGAATCACTCCTTGATTATTTTAATTTTTAAGCCGTCAAACTTAAAATTATTATAACATTGAGAGTGATTTTTTGTTACTTTTATCACAACTATAAGTTTTATTTGACTCCCCAGCATAGCTGGGGGTTTAACGATAAAGTTAATTAATTTTATTATATGTGCGATGCTGGAGTTACAAATAAAAATCACATTACTTTTTGCTTAGTAGAAAATTTGAATATTTCTTTGATGTTTTATACCTATGTTTTTTTGATAACTTAATATTTATATCATATATTATAAGTTTTACTAATACTACTTCTTTCCCAATTTTACTTGTACATTAATCTCCTTATCATTCCTCATAATAGACAAATTAACTACATCTTCTGGCTTTTTAGTATATATATAATTACGCAAGTCACTCATTGTATCAACTTCTAAATTATCTATTTTAGTTATAATATCACCTATTTTTAATCCAGACTGTGCAGCTGGTCCCCCCACATCTACTTGTGCAACATATATACCTCTATCAAAATCTAAGGAACCATCTAAATAAGGTATAACTCCCCTATCATATGCAAATATACCAATATATGCTTCTTCAAAATTATTTTCAGTTATCATTTTTTCTATTACTGGTTTTATTATATTTATTGGAATTGCAAAACCTATCCCTTCTGCTGAAGTTATTTTTACAGAATTAATTGCAATCATTTCTCCTTTTTCATTAATCAATGGTCCTCCACTATTTCCTGGATTTATTGTTGCATCTGTTTGTATTAAATCCTCCATATATGATGATTTATTTTCTTCATCAATTTTTATTGTTCTATTTAATCCACTTATTATTCCTGAAGTAACAGTTCTTTGAAACTCTAATCCGATTGGGTTTCCTATAGCATATACTTTATCTGCAATCTTCACAGCATCAGAATCTCCTATATTTATATAATCTAATCCCATTGCACTTATTTTTACGATTGCTAAATCTAAATCACTATCTGACCATACAACATTTCCATTATATGATTCACCATTTTCTAATGTAACATAACAATTACTATATTTACTACCTGATACATGTTGATTTGTAAGTATGTATCCATTGTCAGATATAATTACTCCTGTTCCTAAACCTAGTTTTGTAACACTATCTTGCAAAAATATTGATGTTCCATTATTTTTAAGCTTTGATATTCCAACTACTGTAGGTATAACTTCTTGTATCATATCACTTGTACTTTTTTCTTCTTTTTCTGAAACTATATTTTGCTCATTAGATAATCTTTGCATCTGTGCATTATTAACATATTTACTTGTATCTATATCATCATATAATTTATATAATCCTGCACCAATACATAGAAAAGATACTGCAAACAGAACATACATAAAAAAGCTTTTTATTCTATTGTTATTTCCTTTTTTGTATTTACTTTCTTTATAATTAGTATACATTTAATCCTCTCCTATCATACTAATAACTATTTTTTCCAATAAATTATATTTTAATCACATTTGTTTTTTTAATCATAAAGATTTTAATATTTTTATTTTTTGGAAAATTCTTTGTAGTTTGGGAGAACAATATTCCAATGTCGTTAAGTTAAGAACATTTAATAATCAAGATCATTTATATATTAAGTAAAAATTCAATAATGGGATTGTAGGGGCAAACAGTGTTCGCCCCCCTACATCTCTACAGCTATATTTTTATAAAATGTATAAATGTCCTTGTTATTCACTCTTCACTATTCATTATTCACCATTCACTGCAACCGAAGGTTGCACTTTCATACTGACCCAGTTGTTCAATATTGATTTTTAAATTATTTTAATTTATAATTCTTTTTAGATTAATTTTAAGGGTGATTAAATGAGTAA
>CALXBW010000013.1 GCA_944386645.1 uncultured Clostridia bacterium
ATAGTGGCAAAAGATGATCCAAGTATACAAATAGTAATACCAAAAGAATTTGCACCAGTAATATTGCAGACAGGTACTTTTTAATGTACTAAAAAAACTTTCCATTGGTGAATTATCTATTGGTGTGCCTTTTCGTGACATGCTTTGTATAAAGTTATTATTTTCTAATTCTTTTTGAAATGTTAAACTATTATATAAACTTCCTTGGTCTGAATGAAATATTGTTCCTTCTGGTATTGATTTATCTTTTATTTTTTCAAACATTTTCATTACTGTTACTAATGTTGCACTTTTTCCTATTTCTCTACTTTCTATCATTTTTGTATGCAAATCTTTTATTGGTGATATATATGTTTTTATTCCAAACATTGATATTTCTGTTATATCTGTTGCCATTTTATCATATGGGCAACTTGTAGAAAAGTTTCTTTTTAATACATTATGTTTTGGATGTGGTTTTCCTGGATTTATATATTTTTTCTTTGCTCTTATTACTGATAAATATCCGTTTTCTTTTATTGTAGGGACGAACAGTGTTCGCCCTAGCTAACGAAGACTTTCTCAAAAACTA
Organism: uncultured Clostridia bacterium; assembly: GCA_944386645.1. GTDB lineage: Bacteria > Bacillota > Clostridia > TANB77 > CAG-508 > CAMCHB01. Next base: position 572 of record CALXBW010000013.1, read on the forward strand.
TTCACTCTTCACCATTCACTATTCATTATTCATTATTCATTATTCATCGCAACCAAAGGTTGCAGACATAACCCTACTAAATTTATTAATATTAACAACGAAAATTATATAAGTGTAGAACTTTTTGTTTATTAAGAATATTTTAATATTAAATAAAAAAATATTTAATATTTATTTGATAAATTAAACTTACAAAAATGTAATATTAGATAAATGTATTTCTATACAAATATATAATTCAAAAAATTATAATATTAATAAAGGTAGGAGTATAATATGGATAATGTGAATAAATTTGATAAGTTTATTAAAGTATTTATAATATTTATGATAGGTAGTGTTATAGGTTATGTAGTTGAAATGATAGTTGCTTTAGTTCAAAATGGATATATTGAATCTAGACAAGGACTTTTATATGGACCATTTACGCCTGTATATGGAATTGGAATTATAGTATACTATATATTCTTTAGTAAAATAAAAACAAGGGATAAAAAAATAGTATTCTTGTTATCAATGTTAATTGGTGGAATAACAGAATACTTATGTTCTTTTATTCAAGAAAAAGTTTTTGGAACTATTTCTTGGAATTATTCTGAATGGCTTTTTAATATTAATGGAAGAACTACTTTAATACATTGTACATATTGGGGAATTGCTGGTTTATTATATGTATCATACATTGAACCTCTTATACCTAAGATTGAAAATGCAATTAAGAATAATCATGTAAGAGTTATAAGTAGTTGTTTAGTTATATGTATGGTATTAAATATAACAATATCTACAATGGCTGCTTTAAGACAAAAAGAGAGAATTGAAGATGTACCAGCAAGTGGAACTTTAGATATGTTTTTAGATAAGAATTATCCTAATGAGTATATGGATCAAGTATTTGCAAATAAGAAGCAAGTTTAAAATTATTAATATAGTTAGAAAAAATAGAAATAATAGAATATTATATTTTATTATTTCTATTTTTTTGATTAAAAAAACTATTGACTTGGAGTGAACTATAAGTGATAATATGAAAAAATAAATAATAAAAAAATAAAGGAGGAAAATATTATGAAGAAACTATAATAGAAAAGGTTATAGATAGCGAACAGAATTTAGAGATATTAAAAATACTTCATTCTTTAGAAGAACCATATAAAGAAGTTTTTACTTTAAGAGTTTATGGAGAACTTTCATTTAAACAAATTGGTGAAATATTTGATAAAAATGAAAACTGGGCAAGAGTAACATATTATCGTTCAAAATTAAAAATAAAGGAGAATTTGAAATGAGTAAACAATGTAAAATAGTACAAGATTTATTGCCATTATATGTTGATAAAGTATCATCTGACGAGTCAAATGAACTAATTGAGGCACATCTTAAAGAATGTGATGAATGTAATAAAGTTTTAAATATATTAAAGAATGAAGAAAAAGTGTCAAATGTAGATGAGAAAGATGCAATAAAAAGATTTAATAAAAAGTTGAAACGTAAAAATTTAAAAATTATAATTATTACAATTTTAATAATTATATTAGTTACTTTTTTAGGTTGGAGATTATTATATGTCAATGAAACTACAGTTAAATATGAAGATAACTTAGTTAATGTAGAAATACCAGAAGATGAAGGTATAGATATATATATAAATGCAAAAAATTATAAAAATGGATATGCTATATTAGTAAAAACAGGAGAAAATACTTATGATGTTTATGTAAATATAACACAAAATATTTTCACAAAATTATTTAAAGATAATGACAAATCAAACAATTTAATAAGAATAGGAAATAATATGTGTATAGATTTTCAAAGTCAGAGTGTAAGATTTTATATTCCAGGAGAAGCGGGAAAAATAGAAAATGTTTATTATGTTAATGATGATTATAAAGACATAGTATTTTTACTAGATGAAGATTTGACAAAATTAGAAGATAAAACTTTAGTATGGACTGATAAAAAATTTAATGAATAGTGAAAAGTGAATAATATAAATGTACTAATGTTTTTCATAATAAAATAACAGTAATTATTCATAATTAAAAAACTATAAATTAGAAAAATTCCCTTGTTGCGAAATAAATTTTGATGTACAATGTCTTTTATAGGAGGTTAAAATGGGAAAATCAGTTTTAGTATTAGAAGGCGGAGCAATGAGGAGTTTATATACTTCAGGAGTTTTAGATGTATTTATGAATAATAATATAGATATAGATTGTACAGTTGGAGTTTCAGCTGGCGCTTTGGTAGGTTCTAACTATGTATCTAATCAAAAAGGAAGGACTGCAAATATAAATATTAATTATTGTAAAGATTCAAAATATATAGGAGTAGGAGCAATAAAAAATAATAAAGGATTAATTGGTTTTGATTATTTATTTGGTGAAATAGCTAAAGATAATCCTTTTGATGAGAAAGAGTTTTTTAGTACTAAGAAAAGATTTGTAACAGGAGTAACGAATTGTATAACAGGTAAAACAGAATACTTTGATAAAGATTTAAAAAATACATATAAATTATTACAAGCATCTTCTAGTATGCCATTAGTTTCTAAAATTGTAGAAATAAATGGAAAGCCATATCTAGATGGAGCAATAGACTGTAATGTACCAATAGATTGGGCTTTAGATCAAGGATATGAAAAGATTGTAGTTGTGCTTACAAGAAATAAAGAGTATAGAAAACAACCATTGTCAAATAAAATGAAGAAAATGTACAATTTGGTATATAAGAAATATCCTAATTTATTAAAAACTATGTATGATAGACCAAATAAATATAATGAAACTTATGATGAGATAGAAAAATTAGAAAGAGAAAACAGAATATTTGTTTTTAGGCCAAAAAATAATGTAGATATATCAAGATTAGAAAGAGATCAAGATAAGTTAAGAGATTTATATGAAGAAGGAATAGATGAAGCTGAAAAGCAACTAGAGAATTTAAAAAAATATTTAAATGAAGTTTCATAGCGATAATAGTAATAAAAATTATGATTTATGTGAGAGTAATTATATTGATAATTACTCTCATTTATGTTAATATACTATAATGAAAATTAAGATATTTTTAAAATTGGTATAAATTGATAATAAAATGATACATTTAGGTATATTAATTTATAAGAAAAGTTGATATAATAAAATTGAAGAGTTCTATATTATACATATGTTAAATTATTTTATGAATATCATATAGAAAACCATACAATATTTAAACTTTGGACGAAAATTAATATTATTGAATATAAGCTAGAAAGAAAAAAGGGATGTTTTAAATTTAAAGACTTAATAAAAATAGGAGAGTTATATATGTTACAAATAAAAAATGTTTTCAAACAATACAAAACAGGAAACTTAGTGCAAAAGGCTTTAGATGATGTAAGTCTAAATTTAAGAGATAATGAATTTGTTGCAATCCTTGGACCAAGTGGTTCTGGCAAGACAACGCTTTTAAATATTATTGGTGGTTTGGATCGTTATGATAAAGGTGATTTAATAATTAATGGTATTTCTACAAAAAATTATAAAGACAGAGATTGGGATTCTTACCGTAATCATACAATTGGTTTTGTGTTTCAAAGTTATAACTTAATACCACATCAAACTATTTTGGCTAATGTAGAACTGGCATTAACTATTTCTGGGGTATCAAAAAGTAAACGTAGACAAAGAGCAATAAAAGCTCTTGAACAAGTAGGACTTGCAAATCAACTTCATAAAAAACCAAATCAATTATCTGGAGGACAAATGCAAAGAGTTGCTATTGCAAGAGCTTTAGTAAATAATCCAGATATTGTGCTTGCTGATGAACCAACTGGTGCTTTAGATAGTGATACTAGTGTTCAAGTTATGGAATTATTAAAAGAAGTTGCAAAAGACCGTTTAGTAGTAATGGTAACACATAATCCAGAATTAGCAGAAAATTATGCTACACGTATTGTTAATATAAGAGATGGAAAAATACGTTCTGATACAAATCCTTATATAGTAGAAAATGAGAAAGATAAAAAACTAGTACATAAAAATTTAGGAAAAACATCAATGTCTTTTTTAACTTCACTATCACTTAGTTTTAATAATTTAAGAACAAAAAAGGGAAGGACGATATTAACATCTTTTGCAGGTTCAATTGGTATTATTGGTATAGCACTTATATTATCATTATCAAATGGAGTAAATACATATATAAAATCGGTGGAAGAGGATACTTTGTCGGAATATCCTCTGCAGATACGAAGTTCAGGTATTGATATAAGTTCAATGCTAGTGGGTTCTAATAATAACGGTGATGAAAATAAAGGAGATATTAATGTCAGTAAACAGTTAACTAATATGTTTTCAACAATAGGTTCTAACGATTTAACAGCTTTAAAACAATATCTAGAAAGTGATAGTTGTCCTATAAATGAGTATGCAAAGGATATTGAATACACTTATGATATTACACCTAGAATTTATAGTTCGGATACAGAAAATTTAAGACAATTAAATCCAGATATTACATTTTCAAGTTTAGGAATGGGTTCTGGAGCATCTGCTAATAGTATGATGTCTAGTATGATGAGTACAGATGTATTTTTTCAAATGCCAGCTGATGAAAATTTATATAAGGATCAATATGATATAAAAGCAGGAAATTGGCCTACTAATTATAATGAATGTGTTTTAGTTTTATCATCAAAAGGCAATGTTAGTGACTTTTTACTATACACATTAGGCTTAAGAGATTATAGTGAACTAGATGATTTGGTTACTCAATTTTCAAATGGTGAAGATGTAGACACTCCTGATAATTTAGGTTCATATTCTTATGATGATATTCTAGGAATTACTTTTAAATTAATTAATAGTAGTGATTGTTATGAATATGATGAAGAATATAAAGTTTGGCGTGATAAGACTGATAATACAGAATATATGAAAAATATTGTAGAAAATGGAGAAGATTTAAAAATTGTTGGAATTGTGCAACCAAAAGAGGGAGCAACAAGCGCTATGTTATCAACAGGAATATGTTATCCTGAATCTTTAACAAATCATGTGATTGAAAATGCAAAAAATAGTAAAATAGTGCAGGAACAATTAGCAAATTCAGAAGTTAATGTATTTACAGGTAAAAGATTTGATGATACTGAAAAAGAAAATTCTTTTGATATGAATTCATTAATTGATGTAGATACAAATGCTATACAATCAGCTTTTAAGATAGATCAATCTAAAATAAAAGTGGATTTCGGTAATTTAAATGATGTATTTGCAAAAAATTCATTACCTGCTATAGACATGAATGATATTTTAAGTAATATTAAATTCTCTATGTCAAGTGAAGATATAAAAGGAATACTAAACGACTTTTTAAAAGGGTATGAATCATATATGCAAGAAAATTCAGAAGTTGATTTTAGTCAAATTGGAGAACAATTATCAGACTATTTACAATCAAAAGAAGTTAATGATTTATTAAATAAAAAAATTGCAGAAATTATTAAAGAAAATGGTGGTCTAACCATTACACAAGAACAAATGCAAGAAATTATGACAGAGATTTTAGAAGGATATGAAAAGTATGTAAGTGATAATGAATTGATAAGTGTAGACGATTTAGATAAATATCTTATGGAATATCTTGAATCTGATGAGGCTAAAAATATCATTACTAATAATTTATCAAAAATAATAAAATCTCAAGATATAGAAACGCAAATATCAACTATAATGGAAAAATATATGCAAGATGTTATGAGTTCAATGAGTAAAAGTCTACAAAAAGAAATGCAGTCAAGTATTGCTAGTTTGAGTAAATCGATAGCGGGAGCAATTAGTATAGATGAAAATGCTTTTGTGAATGCATTTCATATGAAAATGGATGAGGAAGAGTTATCAGAATTATTTAATTCGCTTATGTCTAAAGAAAATGTTACTTATGAAAGCAATTTAAAAAAATTAAATTATGCAAATCTTGATGAACCAAGTGGTATAAATATTTATCCAAAAGATTTTGAAGGAAATAAATCAATTACAAATTTGTTAAATGAATATAATACACGTATGCAAGAAGAGGGAAAAGAGGATAAAGTAATTTCATTTACTGATATGGTAGGAACTTTGATGAGTTCAGTAACAACTATTGTTAATACAATTAGCTATGTATTAATTGCGTTTGTTGCGATATCTTTAGTTGTTTCTTCTATTATGATTGGTGTTATTACATATATTAGTGTATTAGAACGTAAAAAAGAAATAGGAATTTTAAGAGCAATGGGAGCATCTAAACGTAATGTGGCACAAGTATTTAATGCTGAGACTATTATTATTGGTGCACTTGCGGGAATAATTGGAGTAGGTATTACATTATTATTATTAATTCCTGTAAATAAGATTATTTATGTGATTTCAAATGGAGCCAATGTTAAGGCTATTTTACCAATTATAGCAGGAATTATATTAATTGTATTAAGCATAATTTTAACTTTAATTGGAGGAATTATTCCTTCTAAGAAAGCAGCTAAAGAAGATCCTGTATTAGCATTAAGAAGTGAATAGAATACTAATATATATTACTTAATAGTATTTGCTAAATATAGACAAATATGGTATAATATATATGTTATATGACAATTTGTTTATAGAAAGAGGTGTTAAAAATGTTAGTGGCTTCTATTTATATATTAGTATTATTGATATTTGCTTTAATTGCATTTGCTGTTATGCAGATAAAATTGGCAGGACTAAATGTAAAAGATTTTATATCATTTATAAAAGCTAATGATATGTTAGATAAATTATATAATTTTGCTCAAAGATATGAAAAATTAACACCAATGGAGCAACTAATATTTTTAAAAGAAGCAGATGAAGTTTTTAAAGCATTTAACAAAGTACCTGATATGTTGTGGGAAGATGAATACCAAAAGTATTTAAAGGTACTTAATACATATAGAGATATAAGAGTTTTAAAATGGCAATCATAAATTTAGTATTATATATAAATACAAAATCTAATATAATTAAATAAGTTTATAATATATAATAAATTAGTAATAAAAAACAAATGTAAGTTTTATGTAGTAGAAATTACATTTGTTTTTTTATATTAAATAAGTAAAATTTTATATTTATTGAAAATAAAAACAAGAAGTGTTATGATATAAAAAAATAATAGGAGAAAAAATGATTGCAGAAGTAATAATTAATAGTAATGTAAAAAAATTAAATAAAGTATTTGATTATATTATTCCAGAAAATTTAGTAGAGAGTATAAGAGTTGGAAGTAAAGTTTTGGTTTCTTTTGGTAATGCTAAACAATATAAAGAAGCATTTGTTTTTGATGTAAAAGATAATTCAGATGTTGCAACAAAAAAAATTATTTCACTAGAAGATAATAATTTGTCTAAAGAAAATATGGAATTTGCAAAACTTATGTCTAGAATGTATTTTTGTAATATTTATGATTGTATAAAATTAATGTTACCACCAGGTACATATACTAAAAAAATTGAAAATAGAGTTAAAGATAAAACTGGAAATTTTGTATATTTAAAAAAGAGTATAGAAGAAATAGAAAACGATATAGAAGATAAAATTATAAAAAGTGATAAACAAATAAGAGTGTTAGAGTTCTTAAAAGATAATGAGGGAATATATATATCAGATTTAGAAATTTTAGCAGATGTAAGTAATTCAATAATTAAGAATTTAGAAAAAAAAGAATATATAGAATTAGTTGAAGAAAAAATAATGAGGAATCCTTTTAAAGGTAAAAAGGTTGAAAGAGATTATAAATTAAATTTAAATGATGAACAAAAAATGGCTTTTGATACTGTTAAAAAAGCAATAGATACAAACAAAAGTGAGCAGTTTTTATTATTTGGTGTTACAGGTTCTGGAAAAACAGAAGTTTATATGCAATTAATAGAAGAGGTTATTAAAAAAGGAAAAAAAGCTATTATGCTTGTACCAGAAATATCATTAACTCCTCAAATGGTTAATAGATTTTTAGCAAGATTTGGTGATGTTATTGCAGTTTTACATAGTAAATTATCAGTAGGAGAAAGATATGATGAATGGAATAAAATAAAAAACGATGAAGCAAATATAATAATAGGGGCTAGATCTGCAATTTTTGCACCAGTGAAAAATTTAGGTATAGTTATAATAGACGAAGAACATGATTCTTCATATAAATCAGATATGACTCCAAGATATAATGCAAAAGATATAGCGAGATATTTATGTAAAAAAAATAATATACCTTTAATATTAGGTAGTGCTACTCCAGATATAAATACTTATTTTAAAATGAAAAATGGGGAAATAAAATTATTATTACTAAGAAATAGAGCTAACAATTTAAGTTTGCCAGATGTAGAAATTATAGATTTAAGAGAAGAATTAGCAAACGGAAATAAATCTATGATAAGTAATAGATTATATGAATGTATTAAGAGAAATTTAGAAAATAAAATGCAAACTATATTATTTTTAAATAGAAGAGGATATTCTACTTTTGTAATGTGTAGAGAATGTGGGTTTACAGCTAAATGCAAAAATTGTAATATTACATTAACATATCATTCAGATGAAAATAAATTAAAATGTCATTATTGTGGGTATCAGACAAATAATTTATATAAATGTCCTATATGTGGTAGTAATAAAATAAAATATTTTGGTGCAGGTACGCAAAAATTAGAAGAAGAGATAAATAAATTATTCAAAGATGTAAAAACAATAAGAATGGATATAGATACTGTAACAAAGAAAAATTCACATGAAATTATTTTAGACAAATTTAAAAACGAAAATATTGATATTTTAATAGGTACACAAATGGTGGTAAAAGGACACCATTTTCCAAAGGTGACTCTTGTGGGAGTTGTAGCTGCAGATGGAAGTTTAAATACAAATGATTTTAGAGCTTCTGAAAGAACGTTTCAAATATTAACACAAGTTGCAGGAAGGGCAGGAAGAGAAAGTAAAAATGGAAAAGTTATTATACAAACGTATAATAAAGACAATTATAGTATACAATATGCTAAAGAACAAAATTATGAAAAATTTTATGAAGATGAGATAAGTATTAGAAGACAGTTGAATTATCCGCCATATTGCGATATAATTTTATTTAGCTTACTTTCTAAGTATGAAAAAGAAGCGAAAGATGTTTCTAATTATATGTATAAGATATTAAAGAAAGAATTTAAAACTTATAATAATATAATTATTATGAATCCACTTCCAGCTCCAATTAATAAAATAAAAAATAGATATAGATGGAGAATTATAATGAAGTGTAAATTTAGTAATAATATAATAGATACAATAAATAAAGTGTTAGATGAATTTTACAGTAAAAATTATAAAAATACTAGAATAATTGTAGATGTAAATCCAACAAATATGTATTAAGGAGGGGTAGTGTGGCTATAAGAAATATAAGAGAGGAAAATGATGAAATATTAAGAAAAAAATCTAAAGAAGTTTTAGAATTAGATGAAAAAACAAGAGTACTTATAGACGATATGGTTGAAACTATGCATAAATATAACGGATTGGGACTTGCAGCACCGCAAGTAGGTGTTTTAAAAAGAATAGTGGTTATAGATTTATATGATGGAAAAGGTGTTATTGTTTTAATAAATCCAGTTGTAAAAAAACAAAAAGGTACACAAATTGTAGAAGAGGGATGTTTAAGTTTTCCGAATAAATTTGCTAAAGTAGAAAGACCAGAACAAATATGGGTAGAAGCAAAAAATATAAATTGGGAAGATATAAAATTAAAAGGGACAGGTTTATTAGCACAAGCATTAGCACATGAAATAGATCATTTAAATGGAGAACTTTTTGTAGATAAAATTATACCAGGAACTTTAGAGATAATAAAAGAAGATACAAGTAATGGATAAGGAGAGAGTATGTCAAAAATTATATTTATGGGAACACCAGATTTTGCAGAAAAATCTTTAAGAAAATTAAACGAGTCAGATAATAATGATATAATAGCAGTAGTAACAAATACAGATAAACCAAGAGGTAGAGGAATGAAATTATTCCAATCACCAGTTAAGCAATATTCAATAGAAAATAATTTAAAAATATATCAACCAGAAAAAATAAAATCAAATAAGGATTTTATAGAAACATTAAAAGAACTAGAGCCAGATTTTATTTGTGTTGTAGCATATGGAAAAATATTACCAAAAGAAATACTAGATATACCTAAGTATGGATGTATAAATGTTCATGCCTCTTTACTACCTAAATATAGAGGAGCAGCTCCTATACAATGGGCTATAATAAATGGTGAAGAAATAACAGGTGTTACAACAATGTATATGGATACTAAAATGGATACGGGAGATATTATACTAGAAAAAGAAGTAAGGATAGGAGAAGATGAAACAACAGGCGAATTGTGGAATAGATTAGGAGATTTAGGTGCAGAATTATTATTAGAGACTATCGAGAGAATAAAAGAAGGATCTGCACCAAGAAAGAAGCAAAGTGATAATTATTCTATGGCTCCAATGTTAAGTAAAGAAATTTCAAAAATTAATTGGAATAAATTGCAAACTAGAGATATAAAAAATTTAGTAAGAGGTTTAAATCCAATTATGGGTGCATATGCTATTTTAAATAATAAAAAAATAAAATTTTGGAAAGTAGACAATATAAACAAAGGGGAATTTTTGAATAATTATAAAGTAGAATGTGATATAGATAATTTAAAACCAGGTTATATTTTATATGCAAATTCAAAAGACGGACTATTTATAAAAACAAGAGATGGCATACTATCTGTTTTAGAAATACAAGGGGAAAATTCTAAAAAAATGAATATATATGATTTTTTAAGAGGAAATAGGTTAGAAAAAGGAGAAATATTTGTATAAAATTATAAAAAATGGTTGTAAAAATCTATCTATATTGATATACTTATGTATAGCAAATATAAATGTATCTTATATAATATTATAAAATGTTTAGGAGGAAGTTTATTATGGAAAATGAAAATTTAGAAAATATTAAAGAAGAACCAATAAATGAGGATAATACTATAAGAATAGCGGACGATGTTGTAGCTGTTATAGCTGGTGTTGCTGTTTCTGAAATACCTGGAGTATATGGAATGGCAGGAGGTTTTGCAGGAGGTATAACAGAAGTTTTAAGTGGAAAGAAAAACTTAAGTAAAGGTATAAAAGTAGAAGTAGGAGAAAAAGATACAAAAATAGATGTTAACATTATAGTTGAATATGGTACAAGAATACCTGATATCGCATATGAAATACAAAATAGAGTAAAAAAAGCAGTTGAAAATATGACAGGATTAAAAGTATTAGAAGTTAATGTACATGTACAAGGTGTAAATACAGAATTTGATAAAGATTCTAAGAAAACTGAAGACTAAAAATAAGTTTGGAGGATAAAATGAGAATAATAGAAAAAATAGCCTTAATAATTTTTTCTTATGTAGTATTAATTTTATCTATTATAATGTGTTTATTAGTATTTGGATGGTTAGATGCAGAATTAGTTAAAAACTTTATAGAAAATATAAAACTTAATTCTACTTTATCTGCAGTAACTTTAGCTGTTTCAGTCATAGCAATTTTATTAGCAATAAAATGTATATTTTTTGATTCTACAGGCAAAGAAATATCAAAACAAAGAGAAGGAATATTATTAGAAAATAATGATGGAAAATTATTAATTTCTAAGGAGACTATAGAAAATCTAATTGCTTCTGTTGCAAAAGGTTTTGATGGCGCAGAAAATGTAAATAGTAAAGTATATGTGGATAAAGAAAATAATTTAAGTGTTTATGTTACTTTATTTGTACATCCAGATGCAGTTATAAAAGATTTATCAAATAATTTACAGAATAAGATTAAAGAGGCTGTAAAAAAATCATCAGATTTAGATGTTAAAGAGGTAAATATAAAAGTAAGAAATATTACTCAAGAAAAATCTGATATGCAGGAATAAACCATTGGAGGTTTCATATGGACAATTTTAAGCAATTTTTGACACAATATAGAGGAGCGATAATAGGCGCTATAGTAGCGATATTGATATTGTTTACTGAATTATATAAATTAATAATAGGCATAATACTAATATTTGTGGGAATATATGTAGGAAATTATATTCAAAACAATAAATACAATGTAAAAGAAAAATTAAAAAGATTTATAGATAAGTGGTAAAATTGGGGCGAAGCAAGCTAGTCTTCGCCCTAAATTAAGATTATGTGGGGGATAAATATTATGAACAGGTCTAATGCTAGAGAATTATTATTTAAATTATTATATGAATTAGAGATACAAAAAGATGATATAAATGGACAAATAGATTTATTTATAGAAAATAATAATATATATGATAAAAATGTTCAGGAATACATAAAAAATGAAGTTGAAGGAATATCTAAAAATATAAATGAAATAAAAAATTTAATATCAAGCAATTTAAAAAAAGATTGGCAAATAGAAAGGTTATCTAAAATAAATCTAGCATTGCTTAAACTTGCGATATATGAAATAATATATGAGAAAATTCCATATAAAGTAATAATAAATGAAGTTGTAGAGTTAGCTAAAAAATATGGTGAAGATTCATCACATTCATTTATAAATGGAGTTTTAGCAAGTGTAGTAAAAGAGAATAATTTAAATGAGGAGGCATGACAAGTGAGACCAGAACCTATAACAGTTACTCAATTAAATAAATATATGAAAGATAAAATAGCTGGTGATGAATTTTTAAATAATATATTTATTAAAGGTGAGATTTCTAATTTTAAACATCATTATACTGGTCATATGTATTTTACATTAAAAGATGAAAACTCACTTATCAAATGTATAATGTTTAAATCTGCTACAGTTAATTTAGATTTTAAACCACAAGATGGTATGAAAGTTTTAATTTTAGGAACAGTTTCAGTGTATGAAAGAGATGGAGTATACCAAATATATTGTAAAGCAATGAAAGAAGATGGTATTGGAGTATTATATAAAGCTTATGAAGAGTTAAAAGAAAAACTTAAAAAAGAAGGTTATTTTAGTAAAGAACACAAAAAGAAAATACCATTTATGCCTGAAACAATAGGAGTATTAACTTCTAGAACAGGTTCTGTAATTAGAGATATTATTAATGTTTCAACAAGAAGAAATCCAAATGTACATATAAGATTGTTACCTGTACCAGTCCAGGGAGAAGGTGCAGCAGAAAAAATAGAAGAGGCTATACATATAATGAATGAAAAAAGATTAGCAGATGTAATAATACTAGCAAGAGGTGGAGGATCATTGGAAGATTTATGGCCATTTAATGAAGAAATAGTAGCAAAGGCAATATATAATTCTGAAATTCCAATTATATCTGCTGTAGGGCATGAAACAGATTTTACAATTGCTGATTTTGTTGCAGATTTAAGGGCTCCAACTCCTTCTGCTGCTGCAGAATTGGCTGTTGCAGATGTGAACGAATTAATTAATAGGTTAAATATTGATGTTTCAAGATGTAAAATGGCACTTACAAAAAAAATAGAGTTAATGAGACTTCAATATGAAAAATGCATGAAATCAACTGTATTTACAGATCCATTACAAAAAATAAATGAATATTATTTAAATATTGATAATTGTATAAAAAAAATTGAAAATAGTATAAATATAAAATTGCGAGATTCAAAAATAGAATCCACGAATTTAATTTCAAAATTAGATGCATTGAGTCCTTTAAAAACATTAGTTAGAGGTTATTGTATAGTTGAAATGAATAATGAAGTTATTGCAAGAGCAGATGATTTAAAGAAAAATGATAAGATTGATTTAAGATTTACAGATGGAGTAAAAAAAGCTATAGTGGAATAATTTAACAAATGAGGTGTGAAAGTTGAAGAGTTTATTAAATAAAAAAAGTATTATTATAACAGTTTTAGTAATTATAGCGGTGGCATTAGCGATTTTTTTAACAGCAAAATTATCTAATATAGAAAATAAGAATGATAATATAGTTAGTATGGAAAAAATTGATGAGACTAATTTAACAGATAGTCAAAATATTATTAATAACAAGAATATTATAGAAGAAAATGTAGTAGATAATACTATAGAAAATAATATAAATAATACTAATAAAAACACAGATTCTAGTTCTGTAGTATCAGATGAAATTACAGATACAGAGGACTATAAAGAAAAAGCAATAAGACTTGTTAAAGAGGATTGGGGAGAAGATGATAGTGTATATTTTGATATAGCAGAAATAGAAGAAAATGGAATATATAAAGTTTGTGTTAGAGATAAAAACACAACAAATGAAGTAATGTGGTATGAAGTTGATGTTGTAAATAATACTGTAAAAATGTTATAATGTGGAGGAAGTAGATGGAAAACATAGAGAAGTTAAATTTTGAAGAAACAATAAAGCAGTTAGAGTTAATTGTGAATGAATTAGAAAAGGGAAATTTAAGTTTAGATGAATCAGTAAAAAAGTTTGAAGAAGGAATAAAATTATCAAAATTATGTAATCAATTTTTAAATAATGCAGAAAAGAAAATAAATATATTAATAAATAATGATGGAAAATTAGAAGAAGAAAAATTCGAGATATAATAATCATTACAATTTTAAATAAAAGGGGTTATTAAAGTGGATTATTTTATAAGTTTTATTACTAATAAATATATTTATATACCATTTCTTTTGTGGCTAGGAATACAAATTTTTAAAGTTTTATGGGATTATAGAAAAGATAGAAAATTTAATGTAAAAAGGTTTTTAGGTGCAGGAGGTATGCCAAGTTCTCATTCAGCAGTAGTGTGTTCTTTAGCTACATTAATTGGAAAAGAATACGGATTAAATTCTGCAATATTTGGATTATCTGTTATATTTGCATTAGTAGTAATGTATGATGCAGCAGGTGTAAGAAGAGCAGCAGGAAATCAAGCAAGATTATTAAATAAAATAATAGAAAATCCAGAATTAAATGTACCAACTGTACAGGGAAGATTAGTAGAAGTTTTAGGACATAATCCAAAAGAGGTACTTGTAGGTGCTTTAATAGGAATATTTGTTGGTGCATTATTATAGTTAATGGAGGTGCTTGTGTGAGTGATATTCAAATAGCAAAAAAAGCGAATCTTAAAAATATATTAGAAATAACGAAAGGATTAAATATAAATGATGAATATATAAGTCAATATGGAAAATATAAAGCAAAAATATCATATAATTTATATAGTAGCATCAAAAACAATAAAAATGGTAAATTAATACTAGTAACATCTATAAATCCTACCCCTATGGGAGAAGGTAAAACAACGGTATCAATAGGATTGGCAGATGCTATAAAAAGAATTAATAAAAACGTTATACTAACATTAAGAGAACCATCATTAGGTCCAGTATTTGGACTAAAAGGTGGCGCTACTGGTGGTGGATATGCACAAGTTGCACCAATGGAAGAAATAAATTTGCATTTCACAGGTGATATACATGCAATAACTTCAGCTAATAATTTATTATCTGCAATGATCGATAATCATATATATTTTGGTAATAAATTAAGATTTAAAGAAGTAGTATGGAAAAGATGTTTAGATTTAAATGATAGAGCACTAAGAAAGATTGAAATAAATTTAGAAGAAGGAAAAAAATATGTACCAAGAATAGATGGATTTGATATATCTGTAGCATCAGAAATAATGGCGATATTATGTTTAGCAACAGATCTTAATGATTTAAAGATTAGACTTGCGAATATAATAGTTGGATATAATGATGTGGGTAATCCAATATATGCAAAAGATTTAAAAGCAGAAGGTGCAATGCTTGTTTTACTTAAAGAGGCATTTAATCCGAACATTGTTCAAACATTAGAAAATACACCAGCTATTATACATGGTGGTCCATTTGCCAATATTGCTCATGGATGTAATAGTGTTATATCTACGAAAATGGCCTTAAAATTAAGTGATTATGTTGTAACTGAAGCAGGATTTGGTGCGGATTTAGGTGCTGAAAAGTTTTTAGATATAAAATGTAGAGTAGGAGATATTAAGCCAGATATTACAGTATGTGTTGCTACTATTAAAGCTTTAAAATATCATGGAGGTATGTCAAAAGAAAGTTTAGAAGAAGAAAGTTTAGAATACCTAGAAATAGGAATAAATAATTTATTTAAACATATTGATAATTTAAAAAATAAATTTAATTTAAATGTAATTGTAGCAATTAATAAATTTAATACAGATAGTGAAAGAGAAATAGAATTTTTAATAGAAAAATTAAATAAGATAAATATAGAAACTAGTTTAGTAGAAGCTTGGGAAAAAGGAAGTAAAGGAGCTATGGATTTAGCTCAAAAAGTAGTTAAAATTTGTGATGTACAATCAGATTTAAATTATATTTATAATTTAGATGATGATATATATACAAAAATAAAAAAAATAGCAAAACAAATATATGGAGCAGATGGTGTTGATTTTTCAGAAGAAAGTAGAAAGAATATAGAAAAAATCAATTCATTAGGATATGGAGATTTACCTGTGTGTATAGCAAAAACGCAGTATTCATTTTCTGATGATCCAAAAAACTTAAAATGTGATGTGCCTTTTAAAATTCATATTAAAAATGTAATGATAAAAAGTGGTGCGAAGTTTATAGTAGCTTTGGCTGGAAATATTTATACAATGCCAGGATTGCCTGAAAAACCAGCTGCTGAAACGATTGGGCTAGATGAAAATAATGACATAATCGGAATTTTTTAATTAGGGGGAATTATGGATATAAATGATAGCATATACAAAAGTATCAAAGATATTGTAGGAGAAGAAAATATTCTTATAAATGAACCTATGAAAAAACATACTTCAATAAAAGTTGGAGGAAACGCAGATATTTTTGTAAAGGCAAATACTATAGAAAAAGTAAAAGCTATATATTCATTTGCAAAAAAAGAAAAAATAAATTTAAATGTACTTGGAAATGGTACAAATGTATTAGTAAAAGATAATGGGATAAGAGGAATTGTATTAAAGATTGATATAGATAAAATAGAAGTAAGAAAAGAAGGGAATAAAGTATATATTAGAGCAGGTGCAGGAGTACCTATTATTAAATTATCAAAAATTGCATATGAAAATTCAGCAAAAGGTCTAGAATTTGCAATTGGAATTCCTGGAACATTAGGTGGAGCAATAAAAATGAATGCTGGTGCATATGGTTCTGAAATGAAAAATATTGTAATGACAACAACATATCTTGATAATAATGGAAATACAAAGAAAGTAACAAATTTAGAACAGGAATTTAAATATAGGAGTAGTATTTTTTTTGAGATTGAAGGAATTATATTAGAATCAGAATTAGAATTGGAATTAGGTGATAAAGAAGAGATTAAAAAGAAAATGAATGAAAATTTAATAAATAGAAAAGAAAAACAACCTTTAGATAAACCTAGTTGTGGAAGTACTTTTAAAAGAGGTGATGATTTTATAACAGCTAAATTGATTGATGAATGTGGTTTAAAAGGATTGTGTGTAGGAGGAGCTATAGTATCTACTAAACATGCTGGATTTGTAATGAATAATGGTAATGCTACAGCAAAAGATTTTATAGAATTAACCAATCAAGTCAAAAATGAAGTTTATGAAAAATTTAATAAAAACATAGAACTAGAGGTACAGATAATGGGAGAGTAAAAAGGAGGAAAACAATTAATGAAAGGATTTCTTACATGGTTTAAAGGTAGTACTAAGATAAAAAGATGGATATTTTTGATATTAATAGGTGCAGCATTAGTTTGTTATGGATTTTCAAATCTATTAATATATGATGAGATGGGAGTATTTGATGTAATAAAAGTAGTTGCTTCATTTGTTTTTGGATTTATATTCGTAACTTTAGGAATTGTGTACATACAAAAAAGAACATTAGAACTTTTAATAGAAGCAAATGAAACATTACCAGAAACACGAAAAAATGCAGGAGTAAATATTCAATCATTAATTTTTAATAAAAAGGTATATGAAAAAGGTCCAAAAATTGTTGTAATAGGCGGAGGAAATGGATTAAACATGGTAGTTGAAGGTTTAAAAAATTATACAAGTAATATTACAGCAATAGTAATGGTTACAGATTATGGTAATACGCCATCTGATTCAAGAATGCAATTAAATTTATTACCAATGGATGATATAAAAGATAGCATAGCAGCTTTATCAGAGAATAAAGAAGTGATGGAATATCTTTTGAAATATAAATTTAAAAATGATAGAATGAAAAATTTAGTATTTGGTGATGTGTTATTATCAGCTATGGAAGAGATTTATGGAAATGTTTCAGATAGTGTTGAGAACACATCTAAAGTTTTAAATATGGTAGGAAGAGTTTTGCCAGTGACATCTGATAAAATTGACATATGTGCAGAACTAGAAGATGGAACCGTAGTAAAAGAGAAAAATAAAATACCATCAGTTGTATATGATAAAGTTTCAAAAATAAATAGAATATTTATAAATCCAACAAATTGCGTTGTAGCACCTGGAGTACTTGAAGCAATAAAAGAAGCCGATGCAATTGTGATTGGACCTGGAAGTATTTATACAAATGTTATACCTAGCTTATTAGTAAAAGGAGTAGCAAGAACGATAAAAGAAAGTAAAGCTTTCAAAATATATATTAGTAATATAATGACACAACCTGGACAAACTGATAATTATAGTTTATCAGATCATATAGATGCTATTGTAGAACATGCGGGTGATGGAATTATAGATTATTGTATATGTGATACAGGAGAAATTATACCAGAATTTGTTAGAAGATATAATAAATTAGGTTCTGATATAGTTGAAAGAAATTACCAAGATATAAAGAATAAAAATATGAAAATAATACAAAAAAATCTTTCAAGAATAGAGGGAGAATATATAAGACATGATCCAGATATGGTAGCAAGTACAATAATGGAATTAATTTGTACAGATTTAAAATTTAAAGATCAACAATATAATACTCAATATGTTCTTCTTAATTCAAAATTAAAAAAACAAAAGAAAAATGAAAAGTCAAAAAAGAAAATAAATGATGCAATAAATAAAGAGAGTAAGAAAAATCAAAAGAATTCTGAAGATAAATATAAAACAAAGAGTAAATTTAATAAAAAATATAGTGATAGAATAAGAGATATAAAAAATAGTGACAATATTAGAGAAAAAAATAGAAAGATATTTGAAGAAACAGGTTCATTATATAAAGTTGAAAGTGAAATTGAGAAAAAGGAGGGAAATTATACACCAAGAAGACAAAAGCATAAACATTAAAACGTGAGATAAAAAATATGGAGGTATACATATGAAATTTTTAAATAGAGAAATAGAATTAAAAGATGCATTACAAAGAGAGTGGCTAATTACAAATGGAATAGGTGGATATTCTTCATCTACAATTGTAGGTGCAAATACAAGAAAATATCATGGACTTCTAGTTGCACCATTAAATCCACCAGCAAACAGGTATTTAATATTATCAAAAGTAGATGAAAGTATAGATATAGATGGAAAAAAGCATATATTATACACTAATTTATGTAAGGATTATACATCAGAGGGATATAAAAACTTAAATTCGTTTGAAAAGGATTATTTGCCAGTTTTTAAATATAATATTCAAGATATTGAAATTACAAAAACAATATGTATGCAACATTCTAGAAATACAGTATGTATATTATACAAGATTAAAAATAAAGATAAAAAAGTTAAATTTTCAATAACGCCTCTTTTAAATTTTAGAGACTTTCATTCAATAAGTAGTGGAAAGAAATTTAATTTGAGAGAGATAATAAAAAATAAGAAGGTAAAAGTAGTTATAGATAATAATTCAGTAGTTCCTATATATATGAATTGTTCAGAAGGAAATTACATCGAACATAAAAATGATTCTTTTAAAAATATGTTTTATATAAAAGAAGATGAAAGAGGATTTTATCCAGAAGAAAATCATTGTATACCAGGAAGATATGACATCGAAATTAATGAAAATGAAGAAAAAGAGATTACTTTTACATGTTCATTAGAAGAAAATATTGATGAATTAGATGCAAAAGTAGTTATAGATAATGAAATAAAAAGAATAAAAAATATGATTAACAAAACAGAAATATTTAAAGATTATCATATTGATAGAAAATCTAAAGATGCAAAACTAATAAAAGATTTAATTATTGCAACAGATAATTTTATTGTATATAGACCAAGTTTTAGATTACATACTATAATAGCGGGATATCCATGGTTTTTGGATTGGGGAAGAGATGCTTTAATTGCATTTGAAGGTTTATTATTAGTAACTAAAAGGTATGATATTGCAAAAGAAGTTTTATATACATTTATAAGAAATATAAAATATGGATTAGTTCCTAATGGATATTCTGGTTTTGATAGTAGACCCTTATATAATAGTGTAGATAGTTCTCTTCTATTGTTTGAGCAAATAAATAAATATTTGGAATATACAAATGATTATAAATTTGTAAAAAATGATATATTTTTAATTTTAGAAAAAATAATAGATTCTTATATAAAGGGAATAGATTTTGACAATAATAATATATATTTGGATGATGATAATTTGATTGTAAGTGGAACAGAGACTACACAAAATACTTGGATGGATGCGAAAATTGATGGTGTTGCGATAACACCAAGAAATGGAAAAGCAGTTGAGATAAATGCTCTATGGTATAATGCATTAAAAACAATGGAAAATCTTAGTTTAGAGTTTAAAGAAAATGAGAAAGTTGAAAAATATAAAAAAATGGCTTTAGCTACAAAAAAAGCATTTAATAAGAAGTTTTATAATCATCCAAAGAGAAGTCTTTATGATGTGCTAGGTGATGATAAGATAAGACCTAATCAACTATTTAGTTTATCTTTAACATATCCAGTACTAGATCCTTCTTGTAAAAATGCAGAACATATAATGAAGACTGTAAGAATGAAATTATTAAATAAGTATGGATTAAAAACTTTAGCTAAAAATGAAAAAGGATATGTGGATGTTTATGAAGGTAGTCCTTATAAAAGAGATTCGTCATACCATCAGGGTATAACATGGCCATGGCTTCTGGGATTATATAGTTCAGCACAAAAAAATATGATAAAATATGAAAAAAGAAAAACAATAAAAAGGCAATTAGAAGATGAGTATAATGCGTTTTTATTAAAAATAAAAAATAATTATAAAAAAGCATTATATAATGATGGTGCAATAGGGTCTATATCTGAGATATATGATTCAGTTCCACCATACAAAGCAAGAGGAACAATTGCACAAGCTTGGAGTGTATCTGAAGTTTTAAAAATTATATTAGAAGAAAAGAAGGTAAATGGCAATGAGAATTCTAGGTATTGATCCTGGGTTTGCAATAACTGGTTATAGTGTAATTGATTATATTGGAAATAAATTTAAGCTAATTACAAGTGGAGCAATTACAACAGAAGCTGGTTTGGCTTTTCCAACTAGATTAACTATTATATATGATGAACTTAGTGAGATAATACATAAATATAATCCAGAGGTTATATCAGTAGAAGAGTTATTTTTTAATCAAAATATAAAAACAGCTATTAATGTGGCACAAGCAAGAGGGATCGTATTAGTCGTTGGATGTAAAAATTCTATTCCAACATATGAATATACACCTTTACAAATTAAACAGGCTGTTGTTGGATATGGAAGGGCAGAAAAAAAACAAGTTCAACAAATGGTTAAAGCAATATTAAATGTTAAAGAGGTTCCAAAATTAGATGATATAACAGATAGTATGGCAGCTGCTATATGTCATGCACATTCGTCAAAATTTTCAGAAGAATTTAGAATAAGATAGGAGAAAAAATGACAGTCAGTGAGTTAGATAAATTCGTAAAAAATCCAAATGGAATAGTTTTATTTTATGGTGATAATACATATTTATTAGAGCAATATGTAAAAAAAATAAAAAAGAATTTTGGTGAATGTATACAAGGAATTAATTACGTTGTTGTTGATGAAGACAATGTGAATAGTATTATATCTGATATATCTACACCAGCTTTCGGTTTTGAAAAGAAATTAATTATATTGAAAAAGTGTAATTTGTTGAAAAAAGAAGCTAAAACTAAAAATAAAAATCTCTCCATAAAAAATAAATTAAACAATTATATAAAAGAACATATTAATCAAATTAAAGAGTCGACAATTGTAGTAATTATAGAAGATAATGTAGATAAAACAGAATTATTTTCTACAATAGAAAAATATGGATGTGTATATAATTTCCAAGAATTAAAACTTAGTGATTTAATAAAAAATATAGTAAATATATTTAGTATGTATAATATAAAAATATCTAATGAAAATGCAAAATATATTGTAGAATTAGTTGGAACTGATATGCAAGATATTATAAATGAAATATGGAAATTGGTTTCTTATAAAAATAATGAAGGTGAGGTAATAAAAGAAGAAATAGATTTAATTGTTACAAAAAAAGTTGAAGCAGTAATATTTGATTTGACAGATAATTTGGGAAATAAAAATATATCAAAAGCGATAGATGTTCTAAATGGATTATTATATAATAAAGAACCAATTCAAAAAATTTTAATAACATTATATAATCATTTTAAAAGATTATATATTTATAAATTGTCAGAAAAATATAATATGAGTGCTTTAGAGTGTTTGAAACTAAAGCCAAATCAAACTTTTCTATTATCAAAATATAAAAAACAATCTTCATATTTTAATGAAGATGAATTAAATAATATATTATATGAATTAAGAGAATTAGATTATAAATATAAGGTAGGATTGATTGATTTAAATATAGGGTTAGAAGCTATTATTTGCAAATATTGCAGTTAATAATGTATAAAAACCTCTCTTTTGTAAAATATTACAAAAGAGGGGTTTTAGTAACTATTCAGCTCTAAGTTACTCTACAAGAAAAATCTAATGTATTTTTTATTTGTAACTCCTAGCATTGCACAGTCTGTAAAACAGACTGTAAGCTTGCTGGTCCCCACGAATTGTTACTTTATAAAAAGTACATTAGATTTTTCTATATTGAATAGTCACAATTTTTATAAAATTTATATAGAGCATTTTTGCTTGAATGGAGGTTTTTATGATAAATTTTAAAACAGATTTGGCTGATGAAAGAAGATATATATATAGAAAGGCCAATAATCTATCTGATGAAATTCCTGGTATAGAAACATCTGAAAAACAAGAAGATGGGATAAAAACTACAAAGGTAAAAGTATTAAATGATGAGGGAGCAAATGCTATAGGAAAGCCCATAGGAAGTTATATTACAATAGATATTAAGAATTTAAGAATTGCACAAAAAGATGAAATAGAAAGTGCAGCACAAGTTTTAAATAACGAGTTGAAAGATTTATATAATAACCATATAAATAATGGTGAAGATATTTTGGTTGTTGGACTTGGAAATATGAGGGTAACACCTGATGCTCTGGGACCAAGAGTAATAAATGATATAGATGTAACAAGACATTTATTAAATTATGCCCCACAATATCTGGAACCAGGAACAAGGTGCGTTAGTGCTATATCTCCAGGAGTTTTAGGAACTACAGGAATAGAAACACAAGAAATATTACAAGGTATTGTTGAAAGAATTAAACCCAAATTAATAATAGTTATTGATAGTTTAGCGTCAAAAAGTATGGAAAGAATAAGTAGCACAATACAAATTGCGGATACCGGCATTGTTCCAGGAGCAGGTGTTGGAAATAAAAGGAGAGAATTAACTATTAATACTTTAGGAGTTCCTGTTATTGCAATAGGTGTACCTACTTGTGTCGATGCTGCTACATTAACTTCTGATTGTTTAGATATCTTTATCGAAAAATTACAAGAGGAAGCAAAATCAAATGATTACTTAAATGATTTAAAAAATGAAGATAAATATACAATGATAAAAGAAGCACTTTTACCTAAGAATTTTAATTTTATTGTTACTCCAAAAGAAATAGATGATTTAATTGAAAACATGTCATCTGTTATTGCAAGGGGAATAAATTTGTCTTTGTAACTTTTACTTTTAATAACCCTATCAAGCTTAATTTAAATTGTCAAAAATTAATATATTATTTTATAGGTCTCATATACATCGTAAGAAGGAGCTTACGATGTACAACTACTTCGACTTTCAAAAATAATATATTAAGATTGCTAATTTTAATATTTTCTTGAATTTTATATGTAATGATAATATAATTATTTTGAAAGTTTTTTAGGAGGAGAAAAATGATAGAAATAAAAAATGTATCAAAATCTTATGTTAAAGGAAAAAAATCAGTTGACACCTTAGATTTACAAATAAAAAATGGTGAAATTTTTGGGTTTTTAGGACCAAATCGGAGCAGGGAAGACTACAACTATAAAAATGATAACAGGTATATTAAATCCAGATGAAGGAGATATTTTATTAGATGGAAAAAGTATTACAAAAACACCAATGGATGCAAAAAGACAATTTGGATATGTGCCAGATAATCCAGATATGTTTGTTAGATTAAAAGGAATAGAGTATTTAAATTTTATTGCTGATATATATCAAGTTCCATCTGAGGAAAGAAAAGAAAAAATAGAGCAACTAGCTAAAAAATTTGAAATTTATGATGATTTAGGAAGTACAATACAAAGCTATTCACATGGAATGAGACAGAAACTTATAGTTATAAGTGTATTATTACATAATCCAAAAAATTGGATATTAGATGAACCAATGACAGGATTAGATCCAAAAGCATCATTTGAATTGAAAGAATTAATGAGAGAACATGCAAAAAATGGTAATACAGTATTTTTCTCAACACATGTATTGGAAGTTGCAGAAAAATTATGTGATAGGGTTGGAATTATAAATAGAGGAAAATTAATATTTGTAGGTACATATGAAAAATTAAAGGAACAATTTTCTGAAGATGGAAGTTTAGAAGAATTATTTTTGGAGATAACAGAAAATGAATAATATATTATTATTAACAAAAATATTTTTAAAGACCTCTATATTTAGAAATATTAGTAGTTCTAACCAAGAAAATAAAAAAAATATATTTAAAGCATTAGGAATTATATTAATTGGTATATATGTAGTTGCAGTATTTGGATTTTTGAGTTATCAGATGATAGATATGTTAAATCAAATGAATCAAGCATCACTATTTTTAGGTTTATGGTTATTATCTACAGCTGTATTAATACTAATACAAGCAATAGCTTCTAGTATGAATTTATTCTATTTTTCGAAAGATATAGAAAATGTGTTGCCATTACCAATAAAGCCATATCAAATTTTAGTTGCAAAATTTAATGTGTTATTAATAACAGAGTATTTTACAGTATTTATGTTTACATTAATACCTTTTATAATTTATGGAATTGTAACAGGAGCTGGACTATTATTTTATTTATATAGTGTTTTAATATTATTAGTATTTCCAATTATTCCAGCCTTGATATCATGTTTACTAGTTATGATTTTTATGAGTTTTTCAAAATTTGCAAAAAATAAAGATATGTTTCAAATTATTAGCATGTTTTTAATAATTGGATTTGTAATAATAGTTCAATTGTTTGCACAAAATAATACAGATACATCTCAAGAAGAGATGATACATATGTTAACACAAGCAAATGGATTAGTAGAGATGGTAGAAAAATATTTTATTACATTAAAACCAGCTGTAGATACTTTAGTAAATTATAGTAGTATTGCTGGAATTATATCATTTGGAGAATTATTATTAATATCTATATTATTATATTTACTATTTATAGCATTATCACAAAAATTATATTTAAAAGGAGCAGTAGGAGCTTCTATTAGTGGCAAAAAGAGTAAGAGTATCAAAAATGAAAAGGGTACATATACAAATAAAAAAGTTTGGAGAAGTTATTTAAAAAAGGAAATGATAATGTTATTTAAAAATCCTATATATTTTATGCAGTGTGTGCTTCCAGCATTTTTATTACCAGTAATATTTGCTATAGTATTTTTTGCTGGTTCAGATGAAAGTTTAAAAGAAATAACTCAAATGGCTATAAATCCAACAGTTGTGTTATGTGTTGCAATTGGAATAAATACTTTTTTACTTTCAATGATATTTATATCAGTTACTGCTATATCAAGAGATGGGCAAAATGCAGTTTTTATGAAATATATACCAGTTCCTTTATACAAACAAATTATATATAAATGTTTACCATCAATTATAATAAGTATTATACCAATTGTATTTGTTATTGTTGCTATATCATATCTTTTAAATTATTATAATGTTTTATTTATAATATATAGTTTAATTATTTCAATTTTAATAAGTATATTATATTCATATTTAATGATAATCGTAGATTTGAAAAGACCTAAATTAAATTGGGATACTGAATATGCTGTTGTTAAACAGAATTTTAATATGATATTTTGTTTTGCATTTTCAATTGCAATGATAATAATTATATGTGTAATGGGTGGAACTTTAGCAAATTTTGATATAAATATTGTTGCATTAGTTAGTTCAGTAGTTTTATTATTTTTAATATATTTAGTAGATAAGTATTTTAGGGTAAAAAGTGATAGATTATTAGATAAAATAACATAATGAATATATTAAAATATCATGAAAAATACACCTCCCAATGTTAGATTTTTTGTCTAACATTGGGGGTGCACTTCAATCTTTGGTTTTTCTTATTTTTTAAACAATTATAATTCCATTTGGCTACCTAGAAAACCAGCAGCCGATTGGACAACTTTTAATTCTACATCACCCATTTTTGTATTTTTATCCTTAGATATTAATATTATACTTCCAATACTATCACCTTGTGAAATTATTGGATAGACTACTTGAGAATTATATTTTCTTTCCTTATTATCATTTTGTGTTATAGGTAAAGCTATTTCATTATTTTCCTTACTAGTATATATTTCTTTATTGTCCATTATATCTTCAATTTCTGGGCTTAAATTTTGTTGTAAAAATTCTTTCTTAGGAGCACCAGAAACTGCAATAACTGTATCTTTATCTGTTATACAGGCTATATGACCAGTTGTTTTAGCTAAAGTTTCAGCATAATTTATTGCAAATTCAGATAATTCTCCGATAGGAGAATATTTTTTTAGTATTATTTCTCCATCTTTATCTGTAAAAATTTCTAATGGATCGCCTTCTTTTATTCTTAAAGTTTTTCTAATTTCTTTAGGAATAACAATTCTACCTAAATCATCAATTCTTCTTACTACTCCTGTTGCTTTCAAAATTTTACCTCCTTTTTCAATATTTATTATTATTATTAATTTTTATGAAAAAAATATTCATTATTTATTAAAAAAAGAAAAAAAGTGACAAAATATAATATTTGAGTATAATTATCACAAAAGTAATTGATTTACATAAAATATATTATAACTAAAATAAAGGAGGAAATGCAAAAATGTATAGAAATTGCAAATGTAATAAATGTTATATGAACAGTAATAATAGCTGTGAAGATAATATTTACGAAAATATATGTGAAAATGTTCCAAATACAATAAATTCAGATGATTATGATATGTGTGATTGTGGATTCGATGAAGAAGATAATCTATTTCCAAGAAATCCGATGTTTGGTCAAAGTTATGTTCCATGGCATACTATGAATAAAACTTTTACACCAGAAGTTGGATTAAGAATGGGAACTATTTTTCCAGAATTAGTATCTCCATATCAACCATGTCAATCCATGGAAGAAATAGCATATATAGCATCGACAAATAAAATTGGAAGGGGATGTAATAATGGATAATAATATAAATGAATGTACAGATAATTGTCAAAGAGATAATTGCTCGTGTAATAATGACAATATGAGGGAACAAATGTTAATGAAAATAAAAGAATTAAATTTTGCAATAATAGAATTAGGTTTATACTTAGATACACATCCAGATGATCAAAGAGCGTTATGTATGCATAGGGAATATTGCAAAAAATTAAAAGAATTAAAAGATAAATATCAAAAAGTTTATGGACCACTAACTATATTCTTTCCTTGTAATAAGTGGAGATGGTTGGAGGAACCATGGCCATGGGAAGGAGGATGTTATTAAATGTGGGTTTATAAAAAAATGTTAGAATATCCTATTAGAATAAAAAATACAAATCCAAAATTAGCTAAATTTATAATATCTCAGTATGGAGGACCAGATGGAGAATTAGCTGCATCACTTAGATATTTATCACAAAGATTTGCTATGCCAGATGAAAAGGCAAAGGCTATATTAAATGATATAGGAACAGAAGAATATGTACCATAATGGTGTAAATAGTTAAAAAATTATTATAAATTTGTATTAACGAATAGTTGATATAGTATTAACTATTTAGAAATTCCTTATTAATTGCATTAATAATATAATATAAATGTTAAAAATGAAGATAAATATTAAATAAAGTTAATAAAGAAATAAGGAGGATTTTATTATGAGAACATTAAAATTAAATAATGGTATATCAATGCCAGTTTTGGGATTAGGAACATTTATGATGAAACCTAATGAAGCAGAAGAAGCAGTATATAATGCACTAAAAAGCGGTTATAGACTTATTGATACAGCAAATGCTTATATGAATGAAAGAGCTGTAGGAAGAGGAATAAAGAAAAGTGGAGTACCAAGAGAGGAAATATTTTTGGAGTCAAAATTATGGCCAACAGTTTATACAAAAAATACAGCTGTTGATGAAATGCTTGAAAGATTAGGAGTAGATTATGTTGATTTATTACTTCTTCATCAACCAGCAGGAGATTATTTAGCAGGTTATAAAACAATGGAGAAGGCAGTTAAAGAAGGTAAAGTAAAAGCAATAGGATTATCAAATTTCGAAGGAAAGCCTTTAGAAGAAATACTTAATAATTGTGAAATTAAACCTACAGTAATTCAAGTTGAAGCACATCCATATTATCCACAAAATGAATTAAAAGAAATAATAAAAAAAGATGATATTCATATTCAAGCTTGGTATCCACTTGGACATGGTGATAAGAGTTTAATTGAAGAACCAATCTTTACAGAACTTGCAAAAAAATATGGAAAATCAAATGCACAAATCATACTAAGATGGCATATACAACAAGGAAATATAGTTATTCCTGGAAGTAAAAATCCAGAACATATTAAGGATAATGCAAATATATTTGATTTTGAATTAACAGATGATGAAATGAATAGAATAGCAAAAATTAATAAAAATACGAGATATTATATTCCAAATCCACAATTAACAGCAAGTTATGCAACAATGGAATTAAATCCTGAAGCAGATGTATAAGTAGAAGAGTGGGTTATAAGCATACAAGTACATTTATACAATTTTTAAAAATATAGTACTAAAAATGTAGGGGGGCGAACGGTGTTCGCTCGAACCAACAAGGACTTACTAAAGAATAAAATATTTTCATCTAGAAAATTGCCTTATAACCCTACAAGAGCATAAATCAAGTTATCAAAAATTAATATATTATTTTATCGGTCTCACATGCTTCGTAAGTATGAGCTTACGATGTACAACTACCTCGACTGTCAAAAATAATATATTAATTTTTTTGGCTAATTATAGGTGCAAGCCAAAACTATTCATTCTTCACCGCAACCGAAGGTTGCAGACATAACTATATAGTTAATTATATATCTTCATCGATATCAACTAGATTACTAATGTATTTTGTTTTTCCACTTAAAACATCATTATAAAATCCTTGCTTCCAATCAATATAATCAATACTTTTTTGTAACTCTTGTTGTTTTTTTATTAACTCTTGTTTTTTGATTGCAAGAATTTCTTGCCTTTGAGGTATTGTTGATTGACCTTTTAAGCATAAATCTAAATATTCCTTCATTTCAGCGATACTCATGCCACAATTTTTTAAACAAGATAGAGAATTAATCCATGCAATGTTGTTATCACTAAATACACGATAATTATTTTTATTCCTTTTAACATTAGGTATAAGACCTTCATTACAATAATACTTTAGAGTTTCATAAGGCATTCCAACTTTTTCACAAGTTTCCTTCATTGAATACATAAAAAAACCTCCATTCAAACAATTAGTACTCTAATAAAAATTTATTTTTTAATATAAAATTAAAAAAAAGTATTGACCGATAGTTACTACCGACAAATATAATTATAGTGTAGAAAATTAAATAAGTCAATCAAAAATTAATTTAAAAAAAAGAAAGGATGAAAATATTATGAATTGGATATTTAGTAAGAGTAAATAAATATAAGGAGGAATTTAGATGAATAAGGTATTAGTTATTTATTATAGCTTTACAGGTAATAGTAAGTTGAATTAACAAATTATAGAAATTGAAGAATATAAATAGGAGGATAAAAATATGGGGAAAAAGTTCATCAGATAGTATTGAAGGAAGTATGACAGATATTAGAAATTCAGCACAAGGAGCAAATATATTAGATGGACTTAGATTGTTTGGTTCAAGTGTTGCATCTAGTAGAAGTGCAATTCAAGATTGGCTATCAGAATTAGGTTTTTAAGGAGTAAGAGATGAAAAAAGTAAAAATAATAGTAGATATTTTGATGACAATATTATTTATCTTGCTTATGTGTAATCAGCTAACTGGAATATTTGCACACGAAGTATTAGGAGTAAGTGTAATTAAAGATAATGATGTAGATTTTATTTTAGCAGTAGGAGGAGGTTCTGTAGTAGATTAAGGAGATAGACTTACCAACAACACTTACTGAAATATTGTAGATGAGTATTACAAAGATGGATATGATCAAAATAGTGTATTTACATTACAATCAACATCAAAAAGTATTACATCTGCTATTTTAGGAATTGCTATTGATAAAGGATATATAGAAAGTGTAAATGTACCAATATCTAATTATTTTCCACAAATACTAGAGTCTGACAGTGAATATAAAAAACAAATTACTATATGGAATTTACTTACTCACACAACAGGATTAGATGTAAGCGATACCGCAAATTGGGATGAATGGTTAGCTTCTGATAATTGGGTAGATTATGTATTAGATAGACCTGCAACATCAAGTCCAGGAACAGTATTTAATTATTTTACAGGAAATACACATTTATTATCAGCAATAATACAACAAGCAACAGGAAAAACTGCATATGAATTTGGAAAAGAATATCTATTTGATCCACTTGATATTGATAGTGTATAGTGTGGAACAGATCCTCAAGGAATTTCAGATGGTGGTAATGGATTTGCGATGAATGCATATGATATGGATAAAATTGGAGAGTTATATCTAAATAATGGAGTTTGGAATGGTAAGCAAATAATTTCAGAACAATGGATTAGAGATTCAACAAGTGTTCAATTTACTAGATCATCGGGATCAGCAAATTACGGATATCAATGGTGGGTAAGAACATTTGGGGAACAAAACTATCCTGCATATTTTGCACAAGGACATTGGGGACAATATATTTTTGTAGTACCGGATTTAAAGTTAGTTGTTGTTTTTGCAAGTCATTATGAAGGAAGTTCAAGTATTTATTGGAGATTAATGAATAATATTGTAAACGCTTGTGATTAAACAATAAAATCACTAAAATTTGAAAAAATTGACAAGGAAAAATATAAATAATAAAAATAAAAATGGATAGAATAAATTTTGATGGAGGTATAGTGTGAAAAACTTGTTTTTCACATTATTAGCTACAATCGCTGTGGTTATTTAATAAATTTTTGTTAGAGCGATAATTAGCTCGAATGGAGGTTAAAATGAAAAAAACAACAAAATTTATTCTATTTTTTATAGCTATAGCTATATTTACAATAATTACACCTAATTTAAGTAATGCTCAAAGGGTTGCAAATAACGAAGAAACTTTAAATAGTGAAGTATCAGCTGCAGATCCAGGAGAAACTATTACATTGCAAAATGATATAACAGTTACAAAACCTATAGTAATTGCAAAAGAATTAACAATTGACGGTAATGGTCATAATATTGTAGGTTCTAATGATTGGACATCAACTTCTGGAAATCAAACAATGTTTACAGCACAATTATCTGATGCTAAGCTTACACTTAAAAATATCAATTTAAGAAATGGTCCTAAATATGGTGTGCAATCTTATGACGGAGCAACAGTAATTTTAGATAATGTATCAATATCAGGTTTCAGATATGGTGGTGTACTTGCAAATGGTGGTAAAGTAGAGGTTAGAAATTTACATTTAGGATTTAATGGAACAAACGAAAATAATGGTATTGAAATAGATAAGGGTGCATCTGCTACTAATAATCCAACATTAACAATGAATGGTGTATTAACATCTGAATCTAATGAAAATGTAATAAGACCTGCTGAAAATGGACATCTTACAGATTTCACAATAACAAATACCCAAAATACAACAAATAAAGTAGTAGTATCTGGAAATAAAGTAGTGTTAACAGATTCATCTGATAATGTTATTTCAGAAAGTACAATACCAGATAAAGCAACTCCAAGTGGAGATATTCAAAAACTTATTGTAACAATAATTACTAATGATAAGACAAATAAGATAACAGTGGATTCAGGAAAAACAATAACAGCTGATTTATTAAAGTCTCATATTGAATTAGAAGAAAATTATATAATAGATGGTTTTTATAGAGACTCAAACTATACTACAGAATTTAATTTTGATGATCCAATAAATACAGATACAACTGTTTATGCAAAAATTTCTAAAGTAGAAACATCTATACCAGAAGAACAACCAGATCAAACACCAGAATCTGAAAATCAGGTGAAAGATGAAACACCAAAAACAGGTGTAGAAAGTCACTTAGAAATTGCAGTATTAACAATATTGTTAGCAACAGCAGCAATAATTGCTATAAGAAATAAAAATATAAAGGGATAGTCTAAAAAGTCTATCCTTTTATTATTAATGGTGAATATATGAAAAAAAGTAAGATGAGAATTATATATGCATTTTTAATTTTAGTAATTATATTATCTATAATATATATCGTAGAATATATATTATTAAAAAAAGAAGTTTTGGAAGAAAGTGAATTATTAAATAATTATAATAAAGTTGAATTTATAGTAAACGATTTTATGAAAAATGAAATTATTTCAAATGATTTATTACAAAAAATAGGAATTGCAAGTGGAGAGTATAAACAAAATGTAATTCAAAAAACGGAAAGAATTAGTAAATTAAATAAAATTAGAGAGCAAAATTCAGATATTGTAGGCTGGTTAGAAATAGAAGGGACAAGTATTAATTATCCAGTATTACAAGGAAATGATGATAAATATTATATGAATCATAATTATAAAAAACAAAAATCTAAAAATGGTTCAATTTTTTTAACAAGCGAGTATAATTGGGATATTCCAAGTGACAATTTATTGATATTTGGACATAATTTAAATAATGGAACAATGTTTCAAGAATTATTAAAATATAGCAATGAAGCATTTTATAAGAAACATCCAATAATTCGTTTTACTACTATGGAAGATGATGCTGAGTATGAAATTATTTCTGTTTTTAAGTCGAGAGTTTACTATAAATCTGAAAAAAATGTTTTTAGATATTATTATTTTGTAAATGCTAATAGTGAAGAAGAATATAATGAATTTGTTAAAAATGCAAAAAAAGCATCATTATACAATATTGATGCCACAGCTAAATATGGAGAACAATTAATAACATTGTCAACATGTTCATATCATGTAAAGGATGGAAGATTTGCTGTTGTAGCTAAAAAAATTGAAAAAAAATAGTATAAATTACTATTTTTTTATTTCATGCATACATATAAAAAGAGGTGTATGCATGATTATTTATGAATATAAGAGTGATTCTACTATAATTAGAATTGATGATAGAGATATTGTGACTAATGAGGAAAATAAAGAGATATTAGATACATTATTGAGCTTAGCTATTAAAAAAATTTCAGAGTAATCCTAAGAGATTTTTAATTTTATTTGAGCTATACTAAACAAATACACAATGTACGAAGTTAAAAAGAAAGGAGAAATTTTGGAAGAAATAATAGAAAGTTATTCTAACGAAAAATTGTTAGATAATCTAGGAGAATATGCAATGTATTTAAGAAAATCAAGAGCAGATATAGAAGCTGAGGCAAATGGAGAAGGTGAAACACTTGCAAGACATGAAAATATATTGTTAGATTTAGCAAGAAAAAATAAAATAAAAATAGGAAAAATATACAAAGAAATAGTAAGTGGTGAAACAATTGAAGCAAGACCAGAAATGCAAAAATTACTGTCAGATGTAAGAAATGATAGATGGAAAGGTGTACT
This sequence comes from uncultured Clostridia bacterium, assembly GCA_944386645.1. GTDB lineage: Bacteria > Bacillota > Clostridia > TANB77 > CAG-508 > CAMCHB01. The sequence continues at coordinate 34,999 of CALXBW010000013.1, forward strand.
AGTTGTTGAAGTAGAAAGATTAGCTCGTGGTGAAACAATGGATCAAGGTATTGTAGCAAAGTCATTCAAAATATCTAATACAAAAATAATTACACCAATGAAAGTTTATGATCCAAATAATGAATTTGATGAGGAATATTTTGAATTTGGATTATTTATGTCAAGAAGAGAATACAAGGTAATTAATAGAAGATTACAAAGAGGAAGAATTATGTCAGTAAAAGAAGGAAAATATGTTGGAAGTATAGCACCATTTGGATATGATAGAGTCAAAATAAATGGGGATAAAGGTTATACTTTAAAAAAAAATACAGAGGCAAATACAGTAAAAATAATGTTTGACTTATATGCTTATGACGACTTATCATTGAATGAAGTAACTAGAAAATTAAATAAAATGGGATTAAAGCCAAGAAAAAATGAAGAATGGACAGTTTCTACAGTAAGAGGAATATTAGAAAATCCTGTTTATATAGGAAAAATTAAATGGAATGCTAGAAAAGAAGTAAAAGTATATAAAAATGAAAAATTAGTAAAGACAAGACCGAGAAATAAAGATTACATATTAATAAATGGATTACACAAACCTATTATTGATGACAAAACATGGAAGATTGTTTCAGCAAAAAGAAGTCTTAATTCTGCACCAGTAGTACATAATAAAGAAGTACAAAATCCTTTATGTGGTTTAGTAATATGTGCTAAATGTGGTAAGAAAATGAAAAGAAAGTCTTATTCAAAATATAAAAAAGAACCAATCTTATATTGCGACAATCCTAAATGTGATAATATAAGTTCAAAAATTTATTATGTAGAAGAAAAAGTTTTAGAGGGATTAAAAAAGTGGGGAGAACAATATAAATTTAATTATCAAAAGTATTTAGAAAAAATAAAGAATAATAAAATAGAATCTATTGAACAAACAATTATATCTTTGGAACATGAATGTAAAAAAGAAAATAATAAATTATTAAGTATATTTAATTTCCTAGAAGATGGAACTTATACAAAAGATATGTTTAAAGCAAGGAAAAAATCGATATTACAAAATATAGAAAAAATTAATGATTCAATTAAAGAATATAAAGAAAAATTGGAAAAAGAGAAAAAAATGAATAAGAAAAAAGAATTGTTAGTACCTAAAATTGATAATCTTTTTGATATATATGATTTATTAAAAACACCAGAAGAAAAAAATTTTCTGTTGAAAACTGTATTGAATAAAGTTACTTATTTAAAAACAGAAAAAGCAATAAGAAAGGATTCAGATCCAACAAATTTTATTATAAATTTATATCCTAAAATTAATAGTTTGAAGTTATAATATCCAATTGGCAAAAAGTTCATTAGGTAAATTAATTACACCTTGTGAACTTTTTTTAGTATGTTAACTATTTTACAGTCAACAGAAGAAAAAACAAAAAAATATTGACATGATGTCAGAATTGTGATATATAACAATTAAAAGTGACACGATGTCAGAAAAATGATATATAATAATTGACTGACATTGTGTCAATATTATAAATGAAAAGGAGAAAAATATGGCAAAAGAAATAGTTGATATAAGAAGAGAAGAAATTATAAATGCTTGTGAAAAGCTTTATGAAAATAACAATTTTAAAGATATAACGATAAAAAACATAGGGGAAGAAACAACATTTTCTCGTACATCAATATATAATTATTTTCATACAAAAGAAGAGATATTTTTAGCACTTTTTCAAAGAGAATATGAAAGATGGATAGATGAATTAGAAGAAATGTATGACAAAAATTCTACAATGACAAAAGAAATGTTTGCAGATAAATTGGCACATACAATAGAAAAAAGAAAAAATTTATTAAAATTACTTTCAATGAATATGTATGATATGGAAGATAATAGTAGAATTGAAAGATTAGTAGAATTTAAAATGGCTTATGGAACAGCAATAAAGACTGTAAAAAAATGCCTTGACAAGTATTTTGATGATATGACAGAAGAAGAAAAGAAAGACTTTATATTTTCATTCTTTCCATTTATGTATGGAATATATCCATATACATTTGTAACAGATAAACAAAAAGAAGCAATGTCAAAAGCAGGAGTTCCATTTGAATATTTAACAATCTATAATATTACATATAAAGGAATTTTAAAATTATTATAAGTGATAAATAAAGGAGGTTTTATTATGAGTTTAACAATAAATATTTATTATACAGGAGAAAATGGAGCAGCAAAAAAATTTGCAGAGGAAATGGTAGAAAAAGGAGTTGTAGACAGAGTAAGAGCTGAAAAAGGAAATAAAAAATATGAATATTTTTTTCCAATGGATGACCAAGAAACTGTTTTATTAATAGATAGATGGGAAAGCGAGGAAGCATTAGATGAACATCATAAATCTCCAATGATGAAAGAAATAGCAGATTTAAGAGTAAAATATCATCTTCACATGAGAGTAGAGCAGTTTGTTGAAAGAAAATAATTAAATTATATGTTTGAATAATGTAAAATAGAAAAATTATAGCATTAACTTTTAGTAAATACCACATAAACTAATTTGAAATGGCATAATAAATTAAATATTTTATAATATCAATGATATTATAAAATAAAAAATGAAAGGAACGATTAAAAATGGAAAAAGCAAAAGTATATTTTTGTAAAGAAATAACACCAGAAAACATTGTAAAAATGTTCAAAACATTAGGTAAAGAATTACCAGGAAAAGTTGCAGTAAAAATGCATTCAGGAGAAAGAGGAAATAAAAACTATTTAAGACCAGAATTTGTAAAAAAGATGATAGATTATGTTGATGGAACAGTTGTAGAATGTAACACAGCTTATGAGGGTGCAAGAAATTACACAGAAAAACATTTAAAACTAATCAAGGAACATGAATGGGATAAATACTTTAAATTTGATCTAATGGATGCAGAAGGACCAGATTTAGCACTAGATGTTCCAAATGGAAAGATATTAAAGAAAAACTATGTTGGAAAAAATTTAGCACAATATGATTCAATGCTTGTATTATCACATTTCAAAGGACATGCAATGGGAGGATATGGTGGAGCATTGAAGCAATTATCAATTGGTTGTGGTTCATCAGCAGGAAAAACTTTAATTCATACAGCAGGAGTATCAAATAAACAAACTAAATTATTCGATAATTTACCAGAGCAAGATAGATTCTTGGAAGCAATGGCAGATGCAGCATCATCAGTAGTAGCACATTTTAAAGGAAATATGGCGTTTATTAATGTTATGAAAAATATTTCAAAAGATTGCGATTGTGATGGAAATGCATCAGCACCATGTATGAAAGATATTGGAATATTATCATCTATTGACCCAATTGCAATAGATCAAGCATGTTTAGATCTTGTATATAATTCAGAAGATCCTGGAAAAGATATTTTAATAAAGAGAATAGAATCTCTACATGGAGTTCATACAATAGAAGCAGCAGCTGAACTTGGATTTGGAACAAGGGAATATGAATTAATAAATGTAGATTAAGATTACAAAATGGTATGGGAAAGCTGGAAACTCATACCATTTTTTTAGCTATTTTACAGTAAATATCTTTAATGTTTTCAATTGATATCATTATGGTACAGAAGAATTAGCTCACTTAGAAATGGTTGGAACAATAGTGCATCAATTGACAAAAGGAGCATCAATAGAAGAAATAAAAGCAGCTGGATTGGGAGCATATTATACAGATCATGGTGTAGATGTATATCCACAAGCTGCATCTGGAGTGCCTTTTAATGCTGCAGTATTAGCATGTAAGGGTGACCCAATTGCAAACTTGCAAGAAGATTTAGCAGCGGAACAAAAAGCAAGAGCAACATATGAAAAATTAATAGATTTATGTCATGATGAACCAGATATAATAGATCCATTAAGATTCTTAAGAGAAAGAGAAGTAGTTCATTTTCAAAGATTTGGAGAAGCATTGAGGGGTATACAAGATAAATTGGCAGATAAAAAGTATTATATGAATAATTGTAATAATCCTTGTATGAATTAATAAAATACAAAAATTTCACTCTGTACATAAAATTGTACAGAGTGAAATTTTTTCTAGAATTTATAGTTTGTTGTTGGTATAAAAAATGATTATTTTTTTATACATAAAAATGAATATTGCTTATGAGTCGTTAATATGTTATAATTTTGAAGTAATTTATTTATGATGTATATGTGCTCTTATAGCTCAGTAGGTAGAGCAACTGATTCGTAACCAGTAGGTCGGCGGTTCGAATCCGCCTAAGAGCTCCATATAAAGAAGGGAGTTACAGATGGGATTTTTTGACAAGTTAAAAGAAGGTTTAAATAAAACAAAAAATTCATTTAATGAAAAGATAAATAATGTTTTTAGTAATTTTAGAAAAGTAGATGAAGAGTTATTAGAAGAATTAGAAGAAGTACTTATAATGTCAGATATAGGAGTAGATGCTTCAACTGAAATAATATCTAATTTAAGAAATAGAATAAAAAAAGAAAAAATAGAAAATGAAGAAGATGTAAAATTGGCTTTAAGAGAAGAAATGGAGAAAATATTAAGCCTAGATGATAATGATTTAAAATTAGATACAACTCCATCTGTTATATTAGTGGTAGGAGTAAATGGAGTAGGTAAAACTACATCAATTGGAAAAATAGCAAATAAATTAAAGAAAGAAGGAAAAAAGGTGTTAGTAGCAGCTGCAGATACATTTAGAGCAGCTGCAGTAGAGCAGTTAGAAATATGGACAAACAGAGCAAATGTAGATATTGTAAAAAAACAAGAAGGAGCTGATCCAGCATCAGTTGTATATGATGCTGTAAAAAAAGCAAGAGAAGAAAATTATGATGTTATAATATGTGATACAGCAGGAAGATTACATAATAAAAAATACTTGATGGATGAGCTAGCAAAAATAAATAGAGTAATTGACAAAGAATTACCAGATGTAAGTAAAGAAACTCTATTAGTTTTAGATGCAACAACTGGACAAAATGCTATAAGCCAAGTAAAAGTATTTAAAGAGACTGTGGGATTAACAGGGTTAATACTGACAAAACTAGATGGCTCTGCAAAAGGCGGAGTTGTTTTAGGAATAGTAAAAGAAAATAAAATTCCTATAAAATTTATAGGAGTTGGAGAACAAATAGATGATATGGAAAAGTTTAATCCTAAAGAATTTGTAAGTGCAATTATATAAAAATAATTTATTAAAAAAGAAATAATACTTACCAAAATGGAGGTTTTTGTAAATGGATGAACAAAATAATAAAAATAATACAACAGAAAAAAAACAAACAAAAAGTAAAAAAAGAATGATATTAGTTGTAGCTTTTATTATTTTAGTTATAATTTTTATGTTCATAAAACTAAGAGGGGATTATTTAAATATTTTAGAAATTGGAGAAAATTATGTAGATATATTTAATAAAAATATACAATATAGCTATAGTGTTATGTTAATCAATTTTATTATTATATTCTTATCAATATACATAACTACTATATTTATAAAAAAAGGTTTAAAAGTATTTTTTAAAGAAGAAAATAAAGAAATGCCCAAATTGCCAAATAAATCAATATCATTAGTATTGGCTACAGTTATTTCAATATTAACTTCATCTATGATTACAGAAAAAATAATGCTTTCATTAAATGGTACACTATTTGGTATTGATGATCCTATCTTTGGAATGGATATAGGATACTATATATTTCAAAAACCATTTATTGAACTAGGAATATATTATTTTATGATTTTATTTATAATATTGGCTATATATACAGCGATATATTATATAGCTGTATTTAACATATATTTTGATGGGATAAATGCAGAAACATTGAAGAAAAGTATGTTTATAAAACAAGTAAGTGTATTTGTAGTACTTATATCAATAACAATAGCAGGAATAACATTTGTAAAAACACAAGACATATTATTTCAAGGTTTCTTAGGTTCAGCATTAGATTCAGAAACGGTAATATATGGAGCTGGTTTAACAGATGCAACAATAAAACTTTGGGGATATAGAATATTAGCAGTAATTATACCTATAGCAGTAATTATAGCAGTAATTAATTTTAGAAAATTAAATAATAAAAAAGCTATAATATCATTATGCACAATACCTGTATATTTGGTAATATTATTTGTTGTTATGACAGGATTCCAATTTATATTTGTAAGACCTAATGAATTAGATAAAGAAAGAGCATATATAGAAGAAAATATAAAAAACACAAAAAGAGCATATAATATAGAAATAGATGAAAAATCAATAGAAAATTATGAAACAGTTACAAGGGAACAGATTGATAATAATATAGATTTAATTAATAATATTCCTATAGTAAATGAAGATGTAACGTTAAAGAATTTGAGAGAATATCAGACAAATACTGGATATTATACATATAGAGATACAAACTTAGCAAAATATAATATTAATGGAAAAGATACAATATTATATTTAACTCCAAGAGAAATAAATGCAGAAGAGGGAAGGACGTATAACAGCAAAACATATCAGTACACTCATGGATATGGGGTAATACTATCTTCTGCAACAACTACAAATTCAAATGGAAATTTAGAATATATTCAAAAAGAAATAGAGCAAAGCGATGAAGTAGTAAATATAAATCAACCACGAATATATTTTGGTCTAGATACTAATAATACAATAATGACAAATTTAAAAAATAAGAAAGAATTTGATTATCCAATAGATAGTACAACAAATCAAGAAAATGTTTATGACGGAGATGCTGGATTAAAATTAAATTTTATTGATAGATTAGTTTTAGGTGTAAGAAATGGAGATTTGAAATTAGCATTTAATACAGAAATGACAGATGATACAAAAATAATAACAAATAGAAATATAATAGAAAGAGCAAAAATGTTGATGCCATATTTAAAATATGATGAAAATCCATATATGGTAATAACAGATGATGGAAGATTAGTTTGGGTACTAGATGCATATACAATAACCAATAATTATCCATATTCGCAGGAAACCACAATAGAGATAGATGGTGTTAGAACTAAAATAAATTATATAAGAAATTCAGTAAAAGTTTTAATAGATGCATATGATGGAACAACTAAATTTTATATAACAGATACTACAGATCCAATAGTATTAGCTTATCAAAAGATATATCCAACATTATTTGTATCTAATGAAGATATACCAGAAGATATAAAAGAACATATAGTATATCCAAAATTCTTATATGATATACAAGCACAGATGTTAACTAGATACCATAATGTACAAACAGAAGTATTATATAGAAATGATGATGTTTGGGATATAGCAAGAACAAATACTTCTACTACTTTAAAAAATGTAGGAACTCAAATGGAATCATATTATACTGTAGTAAAAACAATAGATTCATTAGAAAATCAATTAGGATTAGTTATACCATATACACCAGATGAGAAACAAAACATAATATCATATTTAGTAGGAACATATGATGGAAATAATAAGTTATCTTTATATAAATTTAAATCAGATAGTAATGTACTAGGAATAATGCAATTAGATAATCAAATTGAAATAGATGAGACAATATCTAAAGAGCTAGATACAATAAATACAACAGGAAGTAGAATTATAAAAGAAATGTATATTATACCATTTAATAATACTATACTTTATATAGAACCAGTATATCAATTATTATTAAATAATGAAGCACAGATACCAGTGTTAAAAAAAGTTATTGTGGCTTCTGGAAATAGAGTTGCAATAGGAGATGATTTAAATAAAGCTATTAATAATTTATTATCTCAGGAATCATTAGAAATAGATGTTCAAAATACAGATACTCAAGAAGGGTTAATAAATGAAATAATAAAAGCAAATAATAATTTACAAGAATCTAGTAATAATAATGACTGGGAATTAATTGGTAGAGATTTGGCAAGACTACAAGAATTAATTGAAAATCTTGAAAAATTAAAAGAGGATGAGGCAAAAAAGGAACAACCAATAGATGGTGAAACAGAAAATATAATAGATAATAATACGATCGATAATAATGTTATTGTAGAGGAATAAAATTTATAAAAAAACCAACTATATAAATAGGTGGTTTTTTTATGTTAAAGAAAAAATTATATAAAAAAGTTGATGAATTAAATGAAATATTAACAAAATCAAATATAAGTGAAATAGCATATATATTAGGCAGTAGAAAAGAAATATTTTTTAGAAATGTATTTGCGGGAATTGCAAGGGGAATAGGAATTGGAATAGGTTTTACAATTATAACAGCAGTAATAATATATTTCCTACAAAAATTAGTGAAATTAAATATACCAATAATAGGTGAATATGTAGCTGATATTGTAGAAATAGTTCAACAAAATAAGATATATTAAAAAAAGAATAAATAATTTGAACATTATTTATTCTTTATCATTTTTATTTTCATCATCAATATCTTTTTTTAAGAAATCTTCTAAATTTTTACAATCTCCGTCTAAATCTATTTCAATATCATTTAAGTTTCCAGATAAATTTAAATCTTTATAAAAATCATCTTTTTTTGTAAGCATAAAGAACACCAACCTTTCATCAATATAAATATAACATAAATTGATAAAAAATACAATTGGTAAAAAGTGAAAAAACAGACTACTAAAAAATAGTAGTCTGTAAAGAATGTCATCGTACAATATCATATGTACGTTGACGAAGAAAACAGTACTTTATTTTTAATTTTTTATATATTAAGAGTAAAGATTGAGTTTGTCTCAATCTTGATTCCACTAAAGAGTCCATTTCTTGAGTCTTATGTTTACTCAATTGGTCTATTTTTTCTTGAATAAACATAAGCGCGTTTTCTACAGCCCAACAATTAGCCTTTTGATAATTAAACCGATTTGACTTAATTTCTAAAGTAAACGGGTTATTAATAGAACCTTTCCAAATAGAATAGCCTTTAGGGATCTTAATATTGTTTTCTTGTGTCATGAGAAATAACACTCCTTTTGTAAAAAAATTTTAAGTACAATAGTTATTATACTACGAATGATATAAAAAAACAATATAAATTTACATAAAAATTGAACTAAAATAAAAACACAGTTTAGCTATATTTACTGTGCTTTTACAAAATTAATAATTATTTACTGTTGTATTATAATTATATTCTACTTCTTTTTCTGTTAAAGGTCTATTATATACTCTTGATGCATATATATCACCATAAAATGGATATTTATAATTCTCCTTATCTGTGGATGGATTTATAGT
>CALXBW010000014.1 GCA_944386645.1 uncultured Clostridia bacterium
TTTCTTCAAACATAGATATTTTCCTTTCCTTTGTGTTCTTATCAATTCACATTTTAAAGGATTATCTATGTTTTTTCGATATTTTTTAGATAAAATTTATGTAGGCATTTTTTTATTTTTTGCCTACATTAATTTTACACTAACTTTATTTTTTACTTTATTTTCCTAATTTTTATTGTTCAATAATATTTTCATCTATTTTAATTCTAATATGCCTTCCACTTTCACAAACATACCCTAATACTAAATCGCCATTTTTTTAATCTGTAATATTAACTACTTTTCCTTCAGATGAATAAACTCTCATATGCCAATCATCTTGCATAATACAATTAATTATCTGTCTTTGATATTTAACTTTAATTAGTATTAATGGTCGAAATTCAGTTTTTAATCTAGCAACATTTCCATCTAAATCAACAGCCTACGCTATTTAAAACATCAACAACATATTCAACTAATTTCTCGCCTTTCATTTCTTCAATAGAATTAATAAGCCTATATTCATCATGTTCATCTAATTGGAGATTAATATTTGAAATATCATCATTTTTTACATCACAAAGATAAACAAGTCTAGTAAAAACTATATCTTTCTCTTCATCTAAATTGCTATCTTCATGAATTATTTTAACAATACTCGCATCAAGACCAACTTCTTCATTTATTTCTCTTAGTAATGCTTTTCTAGGAAGCTCCCCTGCCTCAACCATTCCTCCAGGAATATCCCAATACCTTGGATATGAGTTTGGTTTTCCTCTTTTTATGGATGTTCGCTTAATAACTAAATACTTATTATTTATTTTCATAAGCCCATGAACAATAATTCTATGTGTTGCCTTCATTTTTTCACCCTTTCTCATATTTATTTAAAACATATTATTTCTTTATAATAATTATTTTTTTATTCATCTCTTCATATTTTATTATATTAACTTTTTTTCTTCTCATCAATAAATAATCTTTATTTTCTATACTAACTTTTTCTTTCTAACTCTATTACAACATCTCTTGTCTTGCCTTGTAAAGTAAGTTTAAAATGAATCTTTAATTTATCTGTTGCTTTATTTTTGGTCAAATCGAAAGTTTGCCAATGTTTAAAATCTCCCGATATTCCATATATTGTTCCTGAACTCTCATTATTATCGTTTATAGGCTTAAATATTTCACCATTTTCATTTTCAATATACTCATCATCAACATAATCAACAATGTTTTTATCTAAAAAATCTTCTATTTTTTGCATTTTTACTTCATATTCATCATTTTCATCATAAATAGGTTTATCCTTTGAAGTAAATTCATAAGTCATACCAGTCTCATATGTACAAGCTTCTGTAATATCTATACTATCATCACTACAATTTGTAACTGTATACACAAATGATTCTCTATTATAAAATTTCTCTGATACATCAAACTCTATATTCCAATTACCATTTAAAACTAACTCTTCACCTTCTAATCTTTCTGATTCAGATATATTTATTTGAGTTAAATCAATATATAATTTTTTACTTTTTGGATATGAATATACTGTTGTATAAAAATTATATACTACATCTAATGTGTGATTTTCTAATGATTTAGATTTTATATAGTAATTTGTTCCATTATTTATATAATTTTCATTAAAGTTTAAGTATTCATATTGTAAATTATTTTTTTCACAATATTTATCAAAAATTTCTCTATTTTCACAATAAATTATTTTATTATTTTCATCAGTTATTATCATATTAGGAAAAGCTATATCGTGTATTTTGCTTATATCTATATCGTCATCAATTTTTATAGAAAAAGTAAAACTTAAATTGTGATCATCCATTAACATATTTTTCACTTTAATTGCTGTATTAGTTGTGCTAAATTCTGTTTTTGTAGAATTTACATATTCCATCTCTGGCTCATCTATATACCCTTCTTGTATCGCTACATCCATACCTTTATTATGATTAAAAAAATTCTTTATTACATTTGATATATCTTTGGCATAAACTAATGATGTTGTAATTACTACACAAGCACAACCTGTTGCTAATATTTTCATTATTTTATTCTTTTTCATCTCTACATTCCTCCTTTTTCTTAAAGTATGTCTAATTATATACTTATAATCACTTGGCAATTCTATATCTTGTGATAATGCTTTTTCTATTTTTTCTTCTATATTATTCAATTTCATCTCCTCCTTTATAAATTTTTCTTAATTTTTGTTTAGCTCTTGAAATTCTATTTCTTATCGTGCTTTCTGGCTCTTTCAAAATTTCACTAATTTCTTTCGTTGTGAATTTTTCTAGATAATATAAAGTTAATGAGATTCTTTCATCATAATTTAAACTTTTAATTAGTATAAAAAAATCTAATTCACTTATCTTTTTTTCTTCATTATAATTAACTGGTTGATTATTAATTGTTGAATTGTATTTTTTTATTATCTCATTTCTTTTTTCTTTTTTATAAATCTTATTACACTTATTGATTAATACTCTTATTAACCATGTTTTAAAATATTCAGATTTTTTTACCTTCTTTATAGATTTAAATGCTTCTATAATTGTTTCTTGTACTGCTTCATTTATATCATCATTACATTCTAATTTCATTCTAGCAATTTTATATAAATCACTTTCTAAACTAATAATTAATTCTGTAAATGCTTGCTCATCACCTTTTTTAGATTTTTCTACTAATTCTTCCATCTCATCTAACTTCTCCTTTCACACTCCCTTTGCTCTATTTATGCGAATATATTCGTTCCTATTTATTAGAGATAAAAAGTATAAAAAATTGTCTCATTTTTTTATTTTTCTTTTATAATGTGATAATAAAATGTTGAACTTTCCTATTAAAATATAAAAAGCTAATTAATACTTTAATATTAATTAGCTTTTTATATTTTAATTAATTTTTTATAGATTTAACCAATTATCTAAAAACCATATTCTGCAAAACAAATATTGTTTTTGTAATTATTAATTGCAGTCTCTATATAAGGAATTACATTCTTAGGAAATTTATCCAACTCATAAAAAGATAATTCATCACATTTGTTTGGTTCCATTATCTTTACCTCACCAGAAAATTTATTAGCATAAAGAAAATAATCTATACTTTCATCGTCAGATTTTCTGTGCATTATCTCAACTATTTTTAAATCTTTTTCATCTATATTTATTCCCGCTTCTTCTAGTGCTTCTCTTTTCATTGCAGATACAATTGTTTCATCTCCATCTACATGTCCTGCAACAACACTATAATTTCCATCTTCATAACCAGTATTATATCTCCTTAATAGTAAATATTTATTATTTTGTTCAAGAATTAAATGTACAGCAACCCTCATTTTTAATCTTCCCATTTTTTACCTCCTAATATAGAATATTATTTATACATTGGAATGATAACATAAATATATTGAAAAATCAATAAAAATTTTTCATAAATTATTATCTATAATTTCAATCTATTTATCATTTATCTTATTCCATATTCTTCTATTTTTATACCAGTTTTCAATTGACCTTGTAAGAGCTAAATCATTAGTATCTTTGATTACATTTGATTTTAGCATTTTTACAACCTCATTAATAAATAATTCTTCAATTTTTTGCCATGAATTAAGAGATTGTTCAACTATTTCTTCATCTGTCCCTTTAAATTTTTTTATAGAAAAGTTATATTGTTGTGCAAATTTATTTAATTCATAGTCACAATCTATTTCACCTAATTGATTCATTATATAATTCAATAAAAAGTGATCAATTGATTTTGACCAAGTCATAAGTTCATAAATTTTATTCTTAACCTCTCCCCTAGATGTTTTATATAATCCTTTTAATGAGTATAATACTGGGAAATTATAATCAATCCATCTTTGACAATAATCACTTACTAAACCTATCCTTTTATTAAAATATATAACTTTATATCTAGCCATATTCATATCAATTCCAATCAAAAGCTTTGTATTGTTTTTCTTCTCAAAATTATTAATTTTCAATGCATATGCTGTGTCAAATAATACTTCCAAAGAAGTTAATGGATAAGATACTTTATAATATAATGGTTTACATTGTAATTTCAAATATTCTGAATCAATATTGTTAACTATAGCATCATAAATTTCTTCTAATGTAATCTTATTAAAATCAGCATGTTTATATAAAATATCTTTTCTTTCTACAAACTTATGACTTTCTTTTATATCATTAAAGTTTTCCATCAAAGGATCAAATGAAATATATCCTATTCTAATATTTATACCCAGAGCAGTTATTAGTTTTATTGCAGTAGCATTCTGATAAGCAGTGGTTCCTTTATTAAATCTTCTTAATTGATTATCACTACCAGACTCAACTCCTAAAAATAATCTTTGTAATCCTATCTCTTTTAGTAATTTCCACATATGTAGATGATCTATATTTTCTTTTTTTGTTGCTTCAGGTTTAAATATAGAATCTACCCTAGCTGATATATCGAATTTTATTTTTATATTTAATTGTTTTATACCCTTACAAAATTCTTCTATTCTTTTTAATTCAAGAGCATGTGGTAATTGTCCAATAAATTCTTCATCTGCAATGTAAAAGAAAGGCTCCTTTTTTACTTTTTTACAAACTTTCTCTAGAGTCTTAAAATATAATACCATTGTATCTACTGATAAACCTCTCCATCTCGCTCCCTTATGATTTCTTGGACAGAATATGCATTTTGAATAATTACAGCCTCTACTTAACTCTAATGTAAGCGCTCCTTTATATTTAATTACATCTTCTATAGTATCTATTGCTGGAAAAGGTAATTCATCCATCTCCAGAAAATCAATGTCATTTCGTTTATACTCACCATTTTTATTAATATATGCAATTCCTATAACATCCTCAATATTTTTTTTACCTGAAGTGTAGTCTATCAAATCTAATAACGATTTTTCTCCCTCTCTATATGAAACAATAATTTTCTTATGTTTCATCAAATACTCTTTACTATATAATGAAGGTATTACATTTCCAACAACAATTGTACTTTTATCTATTTCTTTAGATGAGCTAATTTTATTTATTAGCTCATCCGAAATATATTTTTGTCCAAAACTAATTGATATACCAATTAATTGAAATTTATCTTTTTGCAATATTTTTATAATATCATCAACTTTTATTCTAAGTTGCATATCCAATATTCTAACTCTTGCCTTCTGATATTTTCTAATATATGCTGCAATAGAACCTGTTGACAAATTTAATCTTGGAATTGGAAAATTTTCAAGTACACACATATTTATCAAACATACTTTTGGTAAATCATTTAAGTCATATTGAAAATTTTTTATCACTGCAATACCATTATTAAATTTAATTTTATCAATACTATATTCTTTTAATAAGAAAGCATTTTCGACATCAGAATTTTCATTAAACACATAAAGCTTATCTTTTTTCTGAATATATACATACATATTGGTTATATCTCCTGCTACAAAAACAGAATTTACATGTATATTTTTTTTATTAATAATTTTTGAATTTTAACTTCCAATTCTTCATATGGTTTCCAAAATTCAGAGACAACTTTAGTAATAATATTTCTAATTTCAATATTCATTTTTATACACCTCAATATATAATTTCAAAATTTTCTTCATCAAATAAATTATCTAAAAAGTATTTTACGTAATTGTATTTATTTGCCAATTTATTTACATTTTCTCTCATAATTTTTAATTTATTTATGAAATCTTTATTTCCTATATGAACCTGAAATGCGCAATAACAATATCCCTCTATAACATCTGCGGCCTCAATAATATTATCTAAATGATCATTTTTTATTTGTATACTTTTAATTATATTATTACATTCTTCTGGTAATAAACCGTAATAGCCTATCTTTATAATCATTTTTTAAAACTCTAGTTGATTCATCCATATTCTTATTGTGATGTTTAATAGGTGAAACAATATGTGATGTATAGCTTTCAAATGCATCATGATACATTGATTTTATAAGGAGTTTGCTAATGTCAACTACCGTATTATTTAATTTTTTATCTATCTCTGCTAAAATATATGATAACATTGCAACAAAGTAGCAATGTTCTGCAACGCTTTCATCATAAATATTAAAAGATGTTCCCCATCTTTTAATTACTTTTAATCTATATACCATATTAAAAAAATTTTCCATATTAATTTCTCCTTTCTAATTATTTAAATTTTTGTTATATAAAATTAAATACATATTCAATATGATTTTTTTATAAATATTTACATTTATCATATATAATGTACTACATAATTTCTTAATAATACTATATGTTTCTATATAATCAACAAAATATTCAACTCTACTTATTTAAATCTCATCTTTCTTATATGCACTCTCTATTTTTTACTACTATAATATATGAATAAGGTCTCTTTCTTTAATTTTCAATAAATCTTTTTTCAGATAAATAATATTTATTACATATTTTCTATATTATACATAATTTTCCATAATAATGTCAATATTATTTATTATAATTTACTTTTATTTTTTGATATTTGCAATATTTAATCATTTTTTATACATTTTCTTTAATTTATATTTTTCTATATATCTAACTATATCAATAAAACATTCCTCTTTATTACAAACTCTAATATTTTTAAATTTATCAGCAATATTATTTATTATAATCCTTGTTAAATTTAAATTTTTTTCTATTATCAATAAATTATACATATTTCTCACCTATTTATTAGATATAAAAAATATATAAAATAGTCGCATTTTTTTACATTTTTTATATAATTATTTAGTTTAAAAATTTTTTATAGTTTCATATTAAATTAGAAAAAGCTAATTAACACTCTCATATTAATTAGCTTTTTCTAATTTAATTAATTTTTTATAAGTTTCATTAATAATTTTATTTATAGATTATATTCAAAGAAATAAATATAATTAATTTACACTACTCCTTCTTTAATTTAGCTATAAAAAATCCCTCCATGCTTTTAGATGGTAATATCTTCATAGACTTATCTATTGACTTGTCTAATCTTTCATTATCTCCATGAATTGAATCCTTTATTGCCAAATTTATATCAACTATTTTTAGTCCTAAATTTTTAATACCCCAATCTAAAATCAATTCATTTTCAAATTTATTAATAGTACATGTAGAATACACCATAACTCCATTTTTCTTTAATGCTTTATATGCACTAGTTAATAATTTTTTCTGTAATTTTACTAAACTATTAACTTTTTTCATTGACCAATCTCTATATGTTTTTGGTTCATTTATTATAAATCTGCCTTCTCCACTACATGGTACATCTAATAAAACTTTATCAAAATATTCAGGATATTTTTCTCCTAACTTTTCTCCTCTTGAATTAATTGATTTAACAATTGTTGCTTCCTGCTTTTCTATATTATATTTTAATCTCTCAAACCTTATTGTATCTAACTCATTAGCAATAATTTCACCTGTATTCCTCATTAAAGCTGCCAATTGAGTAGTTTTACTACCTGGCGCAGCAGTTAAATCTAATACTTTATTTCCAGATTTAGGAGCTAATACTAATGGTGGAATCATACTAGATAAACTTTGAATATATATATTCCCCTCATTATATATATCTAACTTTTGAATATCTTTTTCTGCTCTATTTTTTAATACAAGCCCATCATTATACCATGATACTCTCTCAAACTTTATATTATTTATTTTTAATTGTGTCATTAAATCTTGAATATTATATTTTATTGTATTTACTCTTAATGTAGTATTTCTATTTACTGCCATTCCTAATAATATCTTATCTACAGTCAATGGCGAAAAATTTTCATATAATTCATCTACAAATTCAGAAGGTAGTCTTTTCTTAATTTCCTTTATACTATATATTTTTTATCTTCCTCTCATAAATATATTAAACATGAGAAATATTTGTATAATCAGATATCTCTCTGTTTGTTGTAACTAAATCGTCAATAGATAATTTATGTATATCATCTTTTCCTGTTATTCTAGCAAAAGTTTTTAATTCTCCATTTACAACATTTAAATAATTTGCTAATCTTTGACTACAAGCATCTATGTTTAACCTTTTTCGTAAATCCTCTCTTTGAGTTCCTATTCCTACTGGACACATACCAGTATTACATACACGATATTGTTGACAAGCAATTGCAATCATTGCTGCAGTTCCTATTGCAATAGCATCTGCTCCCATAGCTATTGCTTTTGCAAAATCACTAGATATTCTTAATCCTCCTGTGATTATTAAATCAATATCCATATTATTTTCATCCAGATATTTTCTTGCTCTATGTAATGCATATATTGTTGGAACACTAGTTGCATCTTTTAAAAACTTAGGACTAGAGCCTGTTGAACCACCTCTCCCATCGATTGTAATAAAATCAGGTTCTGCATAGCATATGTATTCTAAATCTTTCTCTATATGTCCTGCAGCAATTTTTATTCCAATAGGTCTTCCTTCTGATTTTTCTCTTAATTCATTTACTAATTTTTTTAAATCATCTTTATCATTTATTTCAGTAAATCTTGATGGACTCATTATACTTTCACCAACAGATTTTCCTCTTATCTTAGCTATTTCTTCAGTTACCTTTTCACCTGGTAAATGTCCTCCCATACCTGGTTTTGTACCTTGTCCAATTTTTATTTCAATTGCATCAGAATTCTTTAAATTCTCATCTGTTACACTATATTTATTTGGAATATATTCAAATATGTACTTATATGCATTTTGTCTTTCTTCTGGAAGTATTCCACCTTCTCCGCTTCCAATAGCAGTTTTAACCATACTTGTTCCTTTTGCTAAAGATATTTTAGCCTCTTTTGATAAAGCTCCAAAAGACATATGTGTAACAAATACAGGACTTTCTATTACCATTGGTTTTTTTGCCTTTTTTCCTATTATAGTTTGAATATTTACCTTTTCATCATCCAATAATGGCATAGGATTCAATTGAGCACCTAAAATTAATATATCATTCCATGAGACAATTGGAAGTTTTGTTCCCATTGCAGAAGAAATACTCTTTCCTGTAACTGCCATCTCATGGATATCTTTCATCCAAATTTCTTTATCATCAGAATTTCTTTCATATTCTCTCATATAATTTGACAAATTTATATTTTCTTTTATTTCTTTTGTTTCTTTATTTATTTCACTATTTTCAGTAATTTTTTCAAAAGAAGTTTTTGGTGCTTTACATAGAGGGCATTTCCAATCATCTGGTAAATCACTAAATTTTACTCCTTCTTTTTCTTCATCATATATGTATCCACAAATCTTACATCTATATCTTGCCATATTTTTTCCTCCTAAATATATTTTTTTAAATTATATCATATACTTTTTTTATTTATAATTATTTTTTCTGTATTTTCAAAAATATTATTGCAAATATAATACTGAAAAACAAAAATATACCTGATGCGCTTAATAACCCAATATCTAAATTATTATAATAATTATCATTTGTATATGCTTGAATAGTTTGCTTACTCTCATCAATGATATTATTATATAATGACATATTGTCTTCTGCTATATCCATAAAATTTTTATTTGATTTAACATCATTATACTATTCAATTTTTTCTTCTACTTCTGCATTATCTATATTTTCAAGATTCTCTTCTACATTTGTATTATCAATATTTTCAGTCTCAATATTGTTGTCTGCCACTTTATTTGTTTCAAATTTATTTTTCTCAAACCTTCTATGTAGAATAAATATTGATAGTGTTAATATAAACATAGAAATATTTCCTATCATTAGTTTAAGACTATGTAATGCTGTATAATATCTCCATTGTACAGTTCCAATAGGTATATTTAATAAATTAGATATCTCTCGAAAAGACATATTTGATAAGATTTTTAAAGATATGATTTCTCTATCTTTTTCTGGTAATTTTTTTATTAAATTATTATATGAATCTTTTTCTATTATCTTTTCTATTTCTTTATCTTCTTCTAATAAAAAATACGCTTCTTCTATATTGACAACATTTTTTTGTTTTCTAATATAATTCAATGTTTCATTTTTTGTTAAAGAATATATCCAACTCATTTCATTTTTTATTGGCAATAAGTCTTTTGACATATTCATAATTTTCATAAATACTATTTGAACTATATCCTCACTATTGTCCCTATTCTTCAATATAGAAAAAGCGATACCATATACTATTTTATTACATTTATTATATATTTCTTTTAAAGCTTCTTTGTCTCCTTCTTTTAATTTGTTAAATAATATTTTTATATCTTTTTTGTTAATATTCTTCATATTTTCTTTCCATTCTTTTTTTCTCATTATAGCAAAGAATGAAAATTAAATCTAGTATGAAGAATTTATTTACATTCCAAAATAAATATAATAAATTATTATTTAAAATGTTTTCCTCTACCTTTTACATTTTCTATTTTTAATTATATTAACTACTGGTCCATATGTATAAAAACTACCAACAATAAAGTTAACTGTATTAGTATCGTTTTTCATAATATCTTGTAATGATTCCTCCAAAGTTTTTACATATATTTTCTTATTTGCATTGTATTTGATTGCAACATTATATAAGTCTTCACTTGATGCAAAGCTTTCAGAATTATCTCCAGAAGTTAATATGAATTCTGCATTATTATCTTGTAATAATAACTCTAGCATTTTTTCATAATTTTTTCTTTTTAATATTGATATTATATAAACTCTTTTTAATTTACTATAGTACATTTCTATTATTTTTTGTAGATTTTTGATTGCAGACTCATTATGTGCTCCATCATATATTATCAACGGTCTCTCACTTAATGTATCCATTCTTCCCCTATGAATAACAGTTTTTAACCCTTGCCTTATAGCCATTTGTGATATTTTATATCCTAGATTATTTAGAATTTTAGTTGCTTCTATACATATACTTGCATTTTGTACCTGCATTTCTCCTTTTAGATTTATAATTATATTATGCATATCTCCATAATCAAAATATTGATATTTATCATCGTACTTATAATTTTTTATTTCATTTTTTAATACTATATGTATTCTATTATTTTTCCTATTACATTCTTCTATAAAAACATTATTTACACCTGTGCTTTGTTCAAAAACTACTGTATCAGAATTTTGTTTTATTATTCCTGCCTTTTGATAAGCTATTTCAGTTAATGTATTTCCTAACATGTTCATATGATCATATCCAATTGATGCAATAATAGATACTAATGGTTTAGTAATAATATTAGTACAATCATGTAATCCTCCTATACCAGTTTCTAATATTACAAAATCAACGTTTTTTCTATAAAAATATAACAAAGCTATAATAGTTGTAATTTCAAAAAAAGTTACATTTATGTTGTTTTCTTCTGTATATTTTTTTATTTTAGGTTCTAATTCTTCTATTATTTCTGTTAGCTCTTCATCTGATATATCGATTTTATTAACACTTATTCTTTCATTATATCTTATCAAGTGAGGTGATATAAACTTTCCAACATTATATCCTTGCTCTATTAATATATTATTTATTATTTCCGAACAACTTCCTTTACCATTAGTACCAGCGATATGTATAAAATTCATTTTTTCATGTAAATTATTATATTCATTCATAAAATATTTCATTGTGTCTAAAGATGGATTCTTTTTAAACCTATAATATTTTTTAAAATATTCTTCTATATTTATCATAATTTATTACTCCCTATATTCTGCATTATAATATAATTATTTAAATAGTTCAATATATATTAAAATACAAACCTTCAGTCACTTTCGCTTGCCATTTTATTACTTACTGCCCTTTAAAAGGGTCTTTATATTCTTATATTGTTATTTGATCTGATATCATGTCTTCTTTTACTTGATTTTCTACATAATTATATATGGCCGACTTGTTATTTTCTACCATACTTACATAATATCCTCTACACCAAAATACTCTATTTCCATATTTATTTTAAGTTTGCATGTTTCTCAAATATTATTAATATACTTTTTCCTTTTTAATATCCAATAAATGATATGCACTTAATTTGGGTGGTATACTTACATACATATGTATATGGTCTGGACATGCTTCTGCATTAATTACTTCTACCTCTTTTCTTTTGCGCAATTCTCTTAATATCATTCCTATTTTTCTTCTTAATATTCCATATATTTCTTTTCTTCTAAATTTTGGTGCAAATACTATATGATATTCACATTCAAATGTTATGTGTGCTAAACTATTTGTGTATGTACTTTTCATACGAATCACTCCTTTATTATTTTAATTTTTAATCTGTCAAACTTAAAATTATTATAACATTGAGAGTGATTTTTTGTTACTTTTATCACAACTATAAATTTTATTTGACTTCCAAGCATGCCTGGGGGTTAACGATAAAGTTAAAAAAGAGATGGATTCTAAAAAGATTCCATCTCGTATTGTCTACTCAAATAAATATTTTAATGCTTCTCTGTATATATTTTTAATTATCTCATATCCGCCTTCTACTGATTCTATGAATATAGTTGCTCCAATTCCTGAATTAATTTCTAGTACATATAAGTCTCCATCCACGGTCTTAATTATATCAATTGTAGCAAAATTAATATTCATTGCCTTTCCAGCCGAAACAGCTAATTTTTCAATTTGATTATATAACTCACCTTTTTGTAATACTTCTGGCATTGCTCCTCCCTAAGATTATGTTTCCAAGATATATTTATTTTTTCTCCATCTTTTGGTATATATTCCATATCTAAACTTTTTAAATTATCTTGTACTACATTCTTGTCTGGTAATTTTAACAAATCTATCAGCTCTCTTAAAGATGACTTTCCATTTCCAATAACATATGGCTTAGTTTTTCCATATACTAGATAAACTTTTCCATTTAAATAAAAAGTTCTATATTCTGTTTCAATATCATAGTATGGACAAATACTAATTGACCCCTGTTTTTTAAATAATTTTTGAATAGCAGATTCTGTCTCTTTTAATGTATTACATAATGTTACACCCTGTCCTTCACAGCCATGATTTGGTTTAACTACTAGACAACCATTTTTTAAAAATTCAGAAATAATTTTTACCCATATTCCGTTATTGTCAATATACTTTTCTCTTATTGCAGGATTAAATATTATTGTATGTTCAATAACTGGTATGTTCTGAGATTTTAAAACTTCAAATGTAGCATACTTATCACATGCAATATTACCTGTTGCTTCTGGATTAATATCAAACCTTGTTCCTGTAATGTGTCTTACTTTACCATCTTTAGAAAGTTGCAAAATCCAGTCGTAAGATAATTTTTCCAGCTTAATATCCATTTCAGCACACAATTCTCTCATCAAAATATGAAAAGTTCTTTCCTCCATAATGTCATTACTCCCTTCGCAATTTGAACTAATTTTGATGACTTAATAAAAAGCCAAATTCATAGTATATATATTACCACATTTTACATAAAGTGTCAACATTTTTTAGCTATAAATATTAAAAATATTTTTCATTTAATATATTTCTGTATTTACTCTCATCACTTATCACATACATTTCTCATAAACTAATATATCCTTCTTCCTATACACAGAAAGAACTAGTGCCAAACACATCATATTAATAATTAAATTTATTCCTCCATATGATATTAATGGAATATTAATATCTACCTTTATTCCTAAGTTGAAGTTCATTAATATGTTTAATGCACTCTGTAATATAAATAAACAAGAAATTCCTATAATTATTAATTTTCCATATGTATCTTTTATTTTTATCGCATTAATTATAAGTTTTATATTCAACAATATTATTGCAACTATTACTCCAATAGTAATAATCCATCCATAATGCGCCAAAATAGACATTAATACAAAATTTGTTCCTTCATCGAAAATTGTAATTAAATTACTTGTATTGTCTGCTTCACCAAATAATTGTGCCGAATTAATTATTAAATTTTGATTTATTCCAAAATACCCATTACCATCTGGATCAATTTCCGGGTTAAATGAAGACCATATTCTATTCAAATCATAACCTGAATTTATATATAAAGAAATTACTATTACCCCTAATAATAGCGGAATTGCCCATAACATAATAATATATTTTCTATTTTCTTTTAGAAGTTTTACAGTAGATATTATTAAATATATAACTCCTACTATAAATGTTGAAGTTACTGATTGTATCCCCATAAATAATATTAACGAAAATATACTTAATAATATTAAACTCAATATATCTATATTTATTTTAAAACCAAAGACCTCTACATTTTTTTCTTTATCAATTTTTTGTATAAATCCAATAAAAGCTAATATAAATAATGGTATTGAAATTACTGCTGGTGATACCGAAACAAATATTATATGTAAATATGGTTTACCATTATACTTTATTCCTGCAATTAATGATAATATAATAAATAAACTTGCTATTATATATAAATGAATTGAATATTTACTTATTTTTCTGTAATCTATAAAATATATAGCTATACTTAATATAGTTCCTATTAATAAACATACGATATACTTTGAAATTATATCAGTTTGATCTGTTATTACATAATTGTTTGCTCTTGCTAATGTTACTAATACACCAAAACATGCTACAATTAATATAATAATCAATAATTTCCAATCTAATTTTGGCTTATGTACTTTATTTAAATTTTTACCTATTTCTTCTGGACTTCCCATTTGTTCTACAGCTCTTGTTTCTGCATCATTTTCTGCTAAGCCACATAACATATATTCTTTTTTTCTTTCTTCTAAATGACTTTTTATCTCTTCAGATATCTCTTTTCTAACAGGCTTATATTTTATTTGCTCACATACCAAGTTTAAAAAATCTTTAATTTGCAAATGAAGCACCTCCTAACAATTTATTTATTCCATTACTAAATACAGTCCATTCCTCTTTTTTTTCATCTAAATATTTCTTTCCTTTTTGTGTAATAGAATAATATTTTCTTTTCTTAGATGATGTTTCATCCCAATATGATGTTATTAAAGACTTTTCTTCTAAGCTATGTAATATAGGGTATAATGTTCCCTCCTTTAACTCAAAAATATTATTGGATTGTTCACTTAATTTTTTAATCATCTGATAACCATACATATTTTCTTTTGCCAACAAATTCAACACAATCATTGTTGTACTTCCTTTTAGTAGTTCTTTATTAATTTTCAAAAATATCACTCCTTATACATAGATATTCTATGCATTTTTATACATTGTATATCTATGTATAGAAAAAGTCAAGTGAAAATTTGTATATATTAAATTTACTATGATAAATAAATTACACACAAAAAGAAACGCCCATAATGACGTTTCTTTTATACTTTATTCTATTGTTTCATTTATAGTACTAGGTGTAACTTTATTATCTAAGGTATAATATTCCGAATATTTTGATGATATATCCTCAGAATTTTTTCTCATATTATCTTTTTTTAATAGGTATCCTATTATTCCGATTGCAATTATTATTAAAACCATTAATGTATAAATAATTATATCTTTTTTATCCATATAGTCCCCTCTCGATTATATTCCAACATTTTAATTACTTATATATCATTTATTATTTTATTTCATTTGTAATATTTGAAGTAGATTCATTATTTAAATTTAAAATTTCTGAATATATTGGTATACCATTATATTTATTTTCGGTATCAATTTTTCCTAATAGATATCCTATAATTCCAATTGTAATTATTAGCAAAACCATTAATATATAAATAATTATATCTTTTTTATCCATATATCCTCCTAATCTATATATCATATTTAATTGTTTCACATGATATACTTGGTAGCAACCCATTTTCTCTATCTATTTTATTAGTAACATTATACATATTTTCTCTTAGTTGTTGTATCGGTGGATCAGTTAATCCAAATGACATAGTATGTATATATCATAATTTGATATTTTTGTAAATATCTTTTACTTAAATTTACATATTTTTTACATTTTTCTACATTTTTTAGCATACTCTATTATTTATTCTCTTCCATATCTCCCATTGTGGTAAGCTCTTCCCCTGTATTAAATAAATACTTCATAATCAATTCTCCATCTTCTGTTGTATATGCATCTAATTGTGTAACCTTTACTTCACTTCCCAATAAATTTTTTATTTTATTTTCAATATCGGCCTTCTTTTCTTGCTTTTCTTCTTCTGAGAATATATTATCATTTATTACATTCATTATACTATCTTTTAAATTACCATCTGTTGCTGCATTAACTGTTAAAAATGAACCTGCAAGTATAAATACAGATAATGTTGTAGCCTTAAATATATTTTTTCTTTTTCTTCTTTTTACATAATATTGTTTTTCTACATTTGATAATATTATTTTTTCTCTTGTATTTTTTATTATATTATCATTAAATTCATTCTCCATAATTATATCCATCCTTTTTTAAAACTTTTTCTAATTTCTTTCTTACCCTATATAATGTAATTTTAACCTTGCTTACAGATAAATTTAAATTTTTAGATATTTCTTTAATCTTTTTTCCTTCATAATAATACATAGTAATAATTTTGTATTCTGTATCATTTAATTTCTTTAATTTGTCTAATAGCATATTTTTATTATCTATTTTTTTATATGCATCTTCTGTTTCATTAGAAAAATCTATTAGATTTTCTTTTAATTCATCTATACTATATTCAAGATGCAATTTTTTATATTTATTCTTTATCAAGTTTTTTGTAATACCTGCAATATATGGCTTTATATCAATAGAATAATCTATTTTATCTCTATTTTTCCATATAATAAAAAATACATCTGAAATAATTTCCTCTACATCTTCATTATTTAATTTTGATTTTGTAAAGTTATCAATTATTGTATATACATATCTACTATAACTTTTTATTAACTTTTCTATACTGAAATCTTCATTATTTTTATTACTATATGTATTCAATTTAAATTTATCTCCTTAATATCTAATGTCTTACATATATATACTGTATATTTTTCTGTATTTGGTTACATTAAATAATAAAGTTTTAAATTAGATATAATTATACTAATAAAATTCCGCCATAATCATATATTAGCTCATCTTCAAATTCTACTAACTCTAAACCATGTTTTTGGATATGGTTTAATATTGTTTCTCTATTATCCAGATATTTACTATCTCCAAATAAAATAAATTTATTATCAATTATTCCTGAAGCTCCTCCTATAAATCCTTTCATATTAGTTGGTTTTCCTGATTTATCTAATAATTTTATATTACTTTCATTTACATATAATGCATCAATTCCATTTTCAATTAATTTTTTTGATATTGATTTATCAGAGGTTATACAAGAATTTTGACTTGTTACAACTATATTACATTTTGTATATCCTTGTTTTACATCAACTTTTTTTAATTTATTATTTTCTATATAATCTAAAATTTTTTTATCTGTATATTTAAAATTATGTATAACATAATCACCAATATTAGCAACATTATATTTTATATCAAAAGGATATTTTCTTAATACTTTACTCTCTCCAATTACTAAATTTGGTAATTGAATTTCTGTTATATTAGGTGATAAAAAAATTTCATTTTTAATCTTACATATAAAAATATCTACATGAGAAGAAATCTCATCATACACCTCTGGATGATAATCTATTTCTATAATATTTAGTCCAAGTTTTTTCAAGTATTCTTTTTCTTTCTTTCTCATTCTTTTATCTATAACTACATATCTCATACTAATCTTTCTCCTCTAAATTTACTTGACAAATACAAATTAGATAAGTATAATAAGAAAAGGAAATGGAGAAACCACAAACGTGGTTTGCCTGGTTATATGTAAAAAACACATCTCCCGGTCAAGACAGATGTGTTTTTTTTATTGGTTATTTTTGTTTGCTAATAATTACAACTATTGCTATAATTAAGGCAAACGTAATGATAGTTACCGATACTAGACCAGCCAAAAGTAATTTATTTATTATTAACATTGCTTGATTTTCTATCATACGCCTCACCTCCTCTTATGTAGGAGGCAAACCACATCTGCTTATTCTCATTTCCTATGTTGTTTAGTATATATAATTTTCTTACAAATTACAAGTAAACAAAACATATTTTTGCTATTATTTTAGTTATTCATACAAGTATCTTTTTAAAAGGAAAAAATAATGTACTTTTTATGAAGTAACAATTCGTGGGGACCAGCAAGCTACAGTCTGTTATATATTAATTCATGTTATTTATATATTATATTACAGACTGTGTGATGCTGGGAGTTACAAATAAAAAATACATTATTTTTTCCTTGTCACGTAAAATTAGACTTGACTAATTACTATTATTAAAATTTTTTTATTTTTGACTTACATAATTTTTTTAATTATGGTATAATTTTTTAGTCAGCGTGTAGCTTTAATTGCGTAAATCCAGTTGAAGTTCACGCAATTTTTATGTAAAAAAATAAGGAAGGAGATATTTTATGCCAACAAACAAAAAAGAAGGATTATTATATGGAATTTGTATGTGCTTTATAATGGCTTATGGAATGGCTTTACTTAATATTTCTATTAATATGAACGGACTTAATTTTGATTCTGTACTAGCTACATCAAAAGCTTTTCCTATGATTTTTGTAATAGCTTTTATTATTGAAAATACTGTTGTTCATTTTCTAAGCCAAAAACTAGTTGCTAAATTTACTAGACGTAATGACAGCCAAAATGCACATATATTATTTAATTCATTTTTTATTGTAACAATGATGTCTATTATTATGACAATTATAGGTGGGTTATTAAGTCATGGAAATATTGTTAGTGTATTAAGTAATTTCTTTTCAACTTGGCCTAGAAACTTTTGTGCTGCTTTATTTTTAAACTTATTAATAGCAGGACCTATAAGTAGATTTATTTTATCAAAATATAAATCAGTTGTAGAAGTAAGAAACAGCATCAATGATTAATGCTGTTTCTTTTGTTCTTACGTTATATTCTCTTTATTTCTAATAGAAAAATTAATATATTATTTTTGAAAGTCGAGGTAGTTGTACATCGTATGCTCATACTTGCGGAGCATGTGAGACCGAAAAAATAATATATTAATTTTTGATAACTTTAATATATAGTTCCATTATCTTCTTTATATTTTTCAAATAATTTAATACATTCATCTCTGTCCATCTGTGTACTATTTAATATAGATTCATTTTTCCCATCAAAATACTCATAAATCATATCATCTCTAAACCCAATATTTGCAGCATCCTTTTTATCACATCCGTAATATATTTTTGAAATATTTGCCCAAATTATTGCAGATAAACACATTGGACATGGCTCACAAGATGTATATAAAATACATTTTGATAAATCATATGTTTTTAATTTTCTACATGCTTCTCTTATTGCTTGAATTTCAGCATGTGCTGTTGGGTCATTATTTTTTAATACTTGATTATTAGCTACAGATATTATATTTCCCTCACTATCTGTTATAACTGCTCCAAATGGTCCTCCTTCATTATGTGCTAATCCATATTCTGCTTGCTCTTTTGCTAACTTCATATAACTATCCATATATTTTATTCTCCTTTTTCTTTATTATATGTTGATGCTTTAGGTGGTGTTTTTCCTTTTATTACGCTATGATAATACTCATATGTCATTGGTGTTAAAGCTTCATCTAAAAACTCTCCATCTTGCATTTCTAATACAAACAAATCATGTGTACCTGAATCTATTATATCTATTACATCACATTCCATATATGCAACAATATTTTCAGTGATAATTGGTATATTATTTTTTCCTATTTTATATTCTGTACCTTCTAGTTTATTATTATCTCTTCCTGAACGGAAACCAAATCTTCCTATCTCTAGCATATCAGCTTTATTAGATAATATTGATATATTTATTTTCTTACTTTCTTTTACTAAACTATTAGTATAATTATCTTTATTTATTGCTACTATTAATTTTGGTTTATTTTCCGCTGTTATTTGTGTAACAGTATTTACTATACATGCCGAAAATTTTTCTCCCGATTTTGAACTTACTATATACATTCCATAACTTAATTTAAATAATACTTTATTATCCATTTTTTCACCTCTTTTGTATTATATCATAATTGTGTATACAAACAAATTACATTTTTTTGACAAATATTAAATATGGAGAACATGTATATTATAATAACATATTGTTCCCCATATTTTATTTATTACTTTAAACTTTTATCTATTAAATCTATGAACTCTTCATTATTTTTTGTTGATATTATTTTACTAATTAATTGCTCTGTCATATCAGCTGTAGACATATTATTCATAGTTTTTCTCAATAAATACAACGTTTCTAGCTCTTTTTTTGATAACAATAAATCTTCTCTTCTAGTTCCAGATTTATTTATATCTATAGCTGGGAAGATTCTTTTTTCTGATAGTTTTCTATCTAAGTGAACCTCCATATTTCCTGTACCCTTAAATTCTTCAAATATAACATCATCCATTTTACTTCCAGTTTCTATTAAAGCAGTTGCAAGGATTGTCAAACTACCTGCATTTTCAGTGTTTCTAGCTGCTCCAAAAAATCTTTTTGGTTTATGTAATGCATTTGGATCTAATCCACCTGATAAAGTTCTTCCTGATGTAGGAATAACTAAATTATATGCTCTTGCAAGTCTTGTTATACTATCTAATAAAACTACAACATCTTTATTTTGCTCAGTTAATCTTTTCGCTCTTTCTAATACCATTTCTGCAACTTTAACATGATGTTCAGGCAATTCATCAAATGTAGAATATATTACATCTCCTTTAATAGATCTCCTCATGTCTGTTACTTCTTCTGGTCTTTCATCTATTAACAAAACAATTAATTCTACTTCTGGATTATTAGTAGTTATACTATTAGCTATTTTTTTCAAAATAGTTGTTTTACCTGCTTTAGGTGGTGCAACAATCATTCCTCTTTGCCCTTTTCCTATTGGTGATAATAAATCAATTAATCTCATAGTATACTCATTAGGTGTTGTTTCAAGTTTTAATCTTTCATTTGGATATATTGGTATTAATTCATCAAAAGAAGGTCTTTTCATAGAAGCCTCAGGATGTTCATCATTAACTTCTCCTACATATATAAGTGCAGGGAATTTCTCTTCCTCTTTTGGCATTCTAGATATTCCTTTTATCTTATCTCCTGTCTCTAATCTAAATCTTCTAATTTGTACAGGTGATACATATACATCCTTTGGACTAGGTAAATAATTGTCTCCTCTTAAAAATCCATATCCATCTGGTAGAACTTCTAATATTCCTTCTATTATTTCGTCTCCTTCATTTGTTAATTTATATGAATTTACGCCATCATCAATTTTATTATCTCCATTTGTTTTTTCCTTCAAAACTTCTATTAATTCACTTTTAGATAATTTTGAAATGTTCGTTATATTATTTTCTTTAGCTATTTTTTTTAATTCCGTAAGTGTTAAATCATTATATTCCATCATATCTCCTTCTTAACTAATAATTATATACTAAAATAAATATTAATTTTTTATTTATTATATAACTCATGTATTTACATAAAATAATTTTACTTGAAGTGGAATTTTGTAACACAAAAATTTATATTTAATTTTATTTTTTATGGGGATTTATAATTTCATGACTCAAAAAAACTATACAAATATATGTATAGTTAGTTATATATTTTATATATTCTTTCATTTGGCAAATACATATCTAATTTTTCTCTAGCTATTTGTTCTATATATTCTGGCGAATTTATATTATCTTTCATTGCTATTAAAGTCTCTTTATATTCAGTTTCTTGTTTTATTTGAGCTGCATAATATTCTTGATTAGCTTTGTATGCATTTAAAGTTTTTTGTTGATTTATAAATATGCATGCAACATATATAAATATGACAATAAAAAATATTCTCTTATAATTTTTCTTAATATTAATTCTTTTTTTCATGTAAATTACTCCACTAAAATACTTATATATTATATATTCTACAAAACTAAGTAAATTCCTTCTTACTTTTCCCTTTTTCTACATTATTTTTATATAGTTTTTTTACAATATTTTTAATTGATTTTTTTACATTTATATATCCAAAAAATATTGGTTTAAAAATTAATTTTCGCAATATCTTAAAAATAATTTTTAAAGGATATATAATAAATTTATCTATCATTATTTTTATTATATTTATCATTTTTACACAAAATTTTATAAAATATTTACTTATTGTTAATATATATATTAATATTCCTATTAATGCTCCTATGAAAATATATAAACGTATTTCTCCATTATTATATGTAAAAATAGTATATGCGAATAATATACAAGTTATAAGCCAGAACAACACATCTTCTATATAAGTTACCATATCTGGTGTTTTAAAACTTTTTCGTAATATTCTAAATATATCAAATATAATTCCAATAATAATCCCACAGATAATAAATATAAAAAATATATTCATCTGTTCTAAAAAAAGTGCATTCATCATAAACTCCTATTATTTAAATATTTTTCCAAGAATAGAACTACTTTTTTTATTTTCATCTTTTTGAGAATATGAAAGCGAATTAATTTCTCCTTCTAATATTACATCAGATGTATCTATGCTTAATTTGTTTATCCTTATATCTTCTCCTTTTATATTTAATAAGCCTAAATCTGTTTCAAGAATGACTATTTGGTCATCAAAGCTTAAGACATCTAAAACACCAGATATAGTTAATTTATTTCTATTTTCTAAAACAATATTTTGAATAACACTATTTGCTATTGTTTTTCTTTCATCTATATTCATTTTAACCTCCCATACAATAAATTAATTACTATACTGTATATATATTCACATCTTGTCTTTTTTAGAACAATATTTATTTAGATTTAATATGATTTCAATATATTTATATGAAACTACACTTTAAAACATTTACTTATATTGTATAAATTTTTTCAATACTTATATCAAAGAAAAAATAAGGCAAATATAAAATTAATTATATCTGCCTTATTAAGTTATATTAATCTATCATGTACTGTTCTAAGGAAATCTAAAGATATTTTTTTATCAATAATTACTGATACTATATCATCATTATTATTTATTATATAATCTTTTAATTTTTCTTCTTCTATGATTTTTTCTATAGTCAAATATGCTTCATTTTTCTTACCATACAATTTATTCTTTAAGAAGGTTACAATATCTTTATTTATTGAACTTTCTTTTTTCGTACAACTTACTATTGGATAATTAGTTGAACTTTCCACACTACTTATTCTTGTACCAATCTCATTTGTATCCACAGCTTTTACAACAATTTCAAGATTATTATCTCTTGCATATTCGATAGCCTTTGTTGCTAAGACTCTTGCTCCCATTTTAGATAATTCAATCATTTGATTATATCCAACGAAATTTAATTTCTTTGCATTTTTTATTATTTTCGGATCAGCTGTAAATATACATCTAGTATCTTTATAAATTTCACAATATTCAGCATTTATAGCAATTGCTAAACATATAGCTGTTGTATCTGAACCACCTCTACCTAATGTAGTTATATTCATATTTTCATCGATTCCTTGAAAACCTGCTACAATGACTATATATCCATCATCTAATTTTTCTTCTATTTTATTTGTATTTATGTTTATTATATTTGAATTTGTATAATTACTATCTGTTTGAATTTCAGCCTGCCATCCTGTAAGACTTATTGCTTTATATCCCATATCATTAAGAATCATACTTAATAATCCAATAGATATTTGTTCTCCAACTGAAAGTACAACATCGATTTCTCTTTTATTTGGATTTATACTAAACTTAGAGATTTGCTCTTGCAACATATTGGTTGTATCTCCCATAGCAGAAATAGTAACAATTACTCTATTTCCTTCGTCATAAGTACTTGCAATAATTTGAGCTATTTTTCTCATCTTTTCTTTATCTGCAACTAATTTTCCGCCATACTTTTGGACAATTGTTTTCATTATAATGTACCTCATAATACAAAGTAAAAAGCTATAATTAATTAAGTATAGCTTAATACTATATTATATTCATGTTATAATATTATGTTTACCCCATTTTTTCTTTTATTTTTACTATTACATTTAATGCATCAATTGGTGTTAACTCATTTACATTTATTTTATCTATTTCATGTGCTATATCTGCTAATTTATAATTGTACATATCCAATTGTCCTTCTACAGTTTTCTTATTATTTGTAGCATTATCATTTACTTTTCTTTCTAATGTCCTTAAAATCTCATTTGATCTTTTTATTACTGTTTGTGGTACACCTGCTAATTTAGCAACATGTATACCATAACTTTCATCTGTCCCTTCTGGAATAATTTTTCTCAAGAAAATTATATCCTCACCTTTTTCTTTAACAGCAATTGAATAATTCTTAACGCCATCTAATTTCTCTTCCAATTGTGTTAATTCATGGTAGTGAGTTGCAAATAAAGTTTTACACCCTATATTATCCTTATTTGCCATATATTCAACCACAGACCAGGCTATTGATAAACCATCATATGTTGATGTTCCTCTACCTATTTCATCTAATATTACTAGACTATTCCTTGTTGCATTTTTTAATATATCTGCTACCTCCATCATCTCTACCATAAATGTACTCTGTCCCATTCCTAAATCATCTGAGGCTCCAACTCTAGTAAAAATTTTATCTACTATACCTATTTTGGCATAACTTGCTGGAACAAAACTTCCAATTTGTGCCATAATTGTTATAAGTGCTACTTGTCTCATATATGTTGATTTTCCAGCCATATTAGGACCTGTGATAATTGAAAATCTATCCTCATCAAGATTTAAGTATGTATCATTATCTACAAATTCATTTCTAGGTAACATTTTTTCTATTACAGGATGTCTTCCTGCTTTTATATCTATTTCTCCTTCATCATCTACAATAGGCATTACATAATTATAATCTTCTGCTACTATTGCATAAGATATTAATACATCAAGTGTTGCAATTATGGAAGCGGTTTGTTGAATTCTCTCTATTTGCTTTGCAATTTTATCTCTTATATCTAAGAAAATTTCATATTCTAAGTTAACAATTTTTTCTTGTGCTCCTAGTATTTCATCCTCCATCTTTTTTAACTCTTCTGTTATATATCTTTCGCAATTTGTCAATGTTTGCTTTCTTATAAATCTATCTGGTACTTGATTTAAATTTGATTTTGTTACTTCTATAAAATATCCAAATACTTTATTAAATCCTATTTTTAAATTTTTTATTCCAGTTCTATTTCTTTCTTCTTGTTCAAGATTTATAAGCCAATTTTTTCCCTCTGTCGTTGCTTTTTTATATCTGTCTACATCTTCATTATATCCTAACTTTATTATTCCACCTTCTTTTATTGTAATAGGTGGCTCTTCTACAATAGAACTATCTATTAATTCACAAACATCATCTATTGTATCTAAATTTTTATACAGATTTTGTAAATAATCTGATTTTGTATTTGAAAGTAATTGCTTTATTTCAGGTAATTGCTTTAATGAATTTTTTAGTGATATCATATCTCTACCATTTGCATTACCAAATGATATTTTGCCTATTAATCTTTCTATATCATATACTTTTTTTAGACATTCTTGTAATTCATCTCTTAACATCATGTTTTCTTTTAATTCTTTTACAGAATTTAATCTATTTTTTATTTCATCAATATTTAATAATGGATTATTAATCCATCTTTTTAATAATCTTCCTCCCATAGATGTAGATGTTCTATCTAATACCCATAATAAAGTACCTTTTCTATTTTTATCTCTCATTTTTTCTGTTAATTCTAAGTGACGTCTTGCATTTATATCTAATATCATGTATTTATTTATATTATACATTTCTATTGTATTTATATGTTCAAGTTTTATTTTCTGAGTTTGACTTAAATAATCAAGTAATGCATTTGTTGCAACTACTGCAAAAATTTTACTACCTAAATCTTTAACTATATCACCACTATCATTTATAATTTTATAATTATTCTCTAAATCTTTATAATCTTCTCTAAAATTATTTTCTGGTAAATTAGTTATGTATATATCAAATCTCTCTTTTATTTTTTTCATTTCTTCTTCTGTATTATAAAATATATTATTAACAATTAATTCTGCAGGATTATATCTTGCAATTTCATCTAAGAGTGTGTGAAAATTATTCGTCTGCTTTATCTCAGATGCAAAAAAATCACCTGTACTAACATCACATATTGCAATTCCAAAATATATTCCCCTTTTAAATATTGACATTATATAATTATTTTCTTTTTCATTTAACATATTTGATTCTATAACAGTGCCTGGTGTTACAACTCTTATAACATCTCTTTTTACTATTCCTTTTGCTTTAGCCGGATCTTCCAATTGTTCACAAATTGCTACTTTATATCCTTTTTCAATCAATTTTGATATATAGCTTTCAGCTGCATGAAAAGGAACACCACACATAGGTGCTCTTTCTTCCAAGCCACAATCTCTACCTGTCAAAGTTATTTCTAGTTCTCGGGAAGCTGTTATTGCATCATCAAAAAATAACTCATAAAAATCTCCTAATCTATAAAAAACTAGACAATCTTTATATTGTTTTCTTATATCTATATAATGTTTCATCATTGGACTTAATTTTTCTATATCTACATCATCTATTGACATTATACCATCTCACCTTTCAAATACCACATATGTTCTGAAACAATCTTTACTTTTACAATTTTACCAATATAACTATTATCCGCATCTAAAACTACTATCTTATTTGTTTTAGTTCTACCTGTTAATGTATTTTTATTATTCTTACTAACACCTTCTACAAGTATATCTTGAGTTGTTCCTATATATTTTTTATTATTTTCTTCTAATTGTTTTTCTACTAATTCTTTTAACCTTTCAAATCTTTCATGTTTAATTTTTTCATCTATTTGATTTTCCATCTTTGCCGCAGGTGTACCTACTCTTTTTGAATATATAAACATAAATACTTGTTCAAAATTAACAGTTCTAATAACATCTAAAGTATCCTCAAAATCTTCTTCAGTTTCACCTGGAAATCCAACTATTATATCAGTTGAAAAAACTACATCAGGCACTTTCTGTTTTATTTTCTTTGCTAAATTTATAAATTGCTCTTTTGTATATTTTCTATTCATTAATTTTAATATTTTAGAGCTACCTGATTGTAATGGTAAATGCAATATTCTACTTATCTTTTTACAATCCTTAATTACATCTATCACATCATCTGTAAAATCTTTTGGATGTGGTGATATAAAATTAATTATTTCAATTCCATCTATTTCATTTACAGCTCGTAGTAAATCAGCAAAATTATATATCTCTTTATAACCGCTTCCTTTATATGAATTTACATTTTGTCCTAGTAATGTTATTTCTTTATAGCCTTCTTTTGCAAGTCCTTCAATTTCATTTAAAATATCTTCTGCCTTTCTACTTCTTTCTCTACCTCTTACATATGGAACTATACAATATGTACAAAAATTATTACATCCATACATTATTGTTACTAATGCTTTTTTATTACTTGTCCTTTTTATTGGAATACCCTCATATATCTCTCCATCTATATCTATTACATCTCTTACTTTATTTTTTGTTATAATAAGTTTATATAAATCTTCTGGTAATTTATGTAATGTATGTGTTCCAAATATTATATCTACAAATGGATAACTTTTATTTAATTTTTCAATAATATGTTTTTGTTGCATCATACAGCCACATAAAGCAATAATTGCATTGTTTTTTTCTTTTACTTTTTTTGCTTCACCTAATTTTCCATACATTTTATCTTCAGCATTTTCTCTTATACAACAAGTATTAAAAACAATTAAATTAGCTTCCTGCATTTCTTCAACTTTTTGATATCCTATTTCTTCAAGCATTCCAGATATTTTTTCAGAATCATTTTCATTTAAAGTACATCCCATAGTTAATATATAATATTTTTGCCCATTAATTATTTCTTTTAATTTTTTTATATATTCATTTTGAATTTCTATTTCTTCATTTTCCAATATATTCACCCCAAATGTCTATATTTTATGTATGCTTATTTTATTATATATTCATGTATTTTTCAAGTAATCTATTAAAGATATCTTTACTCAGATTACTATTTACAACTTATAAAACAACCAAAAGAATTATATATTATATTAAATAAATTTTGAATGTGATTGGAGGAATTATAGAATTTCTTTAATAATTTTACGAAAAATGTTCAAACTTTTCGAAGAAAAGCTTTGAAAGGGTGCCGTAAAATTATTTTAGAAATTTTTAAATTCCGTATTGAACCGAAAAATTTATGACATATAATATATAATCCTTTTGGTTTTAAATTGTAACCATATAAATATTTTTTATCAAATAATTATAGTAAAACAAATCTTTTTTTCTTTATTAATATCTGCTGAAATTTTTCCCTTATGCGCTTCTACTATTGATTTTGCAATTGATAGCCCTATTCCATATCCTTCTTTTGATTTACTTCTTGATTTATCACCTCTATAAAATCTATCAAACATTTTTTTAGTATTTATATTTTCTACATTTTCACATGTATTTATAAATTGTATTTTTGTATTTTTACTTAGCTTTTCTACTTTTATTTCTATTTCACCATCTTCTGGTGTATATTTTAATGCATTGTCTAATAAAATAGTAACTAATTGCTTAATACTATTTATATCTGCATACATCAAAACACTTTTACTAATATCAAATATAATTTTTTTATCTTTTGCTATTGCTTTAAATTCTTGTATCTCATCCTTGATTACATCTGTTATAGAAAATTCTGTATAATTAGTTTTTACTCCTTTTTCTTCAATATTGGCTAAACTTAATAAACTTTTAATTAAAATATCTAATCTAGTTGCTTGATTTTTTATGCTTTTTATCCATTCTGTATTTTCCTTTGATGTCATTTCCATCACATCAGCATTTGCCATTATAACGGCTACAGGAGTTTTTAATTCATGTCCAGCATTTGTTATAAATTGTTTTTGCTTTTCTATACTTTCTATTATTGGAGTTAATGCTTTTCTAGATAATATTGATACACATATAAATACAATTACTAGACCTATGCCTATTATAAATAGAGATTGCTCAACTATTGATCTAATATTATTCAATTGTAAAGTACAATCTAAAAATACTATTAAACTGCCATAATCTTTTTGAGTAATTTCATATTTATAATTTTCATAATAACCTATATTTTTCCCTTTCTCCATAACTTCATCTAACATTTTTAGTGCCTCATCTTGATTTACTGACGCTATATGTTGCATATTTGTTTCTATTATTTCTCCATTTTCATCCATTTTTATAATAAAATATCTAGTTGAAAATTGAGTTTCTTGTGTTATGATATCTGCAAGTTCATCATTTCTAGGCCTATATTCTGGAAATCTACCATCATTTTCTGATATTAAATTTAGCATTCCATCAATTTGTCTATTTGTTCTTGTATAATTTTCAACTATTATTACTCCAAATATACTTCCTGTTACTAAAATAATTGATAACATTGAAATCATAATGAATTTTGTTTGTAAATTTCTAATCATGATAATTTCTCCAAAACATACCCATTTTTATCACTAATTTTTATATTAGCACCTAAAGCTGAAAATTTTTCCTGTAAATATGAAATATACATTGTAACTATATTATCATCATTATTACCTTTCACCCATATTCGCTTTTTTAATTCTTTTTTACTAACATTTCTTTCTTGATTTTTTACTAAAAATTCCATTATTTCACATTCTTTATTATTTAAATGTAAAGATGCCTTGTCACTTGATAATGCTGATGTTTCTTTATCAAATACAATATTTCCTATTTCATATTTTTCTTCATTTTCCTCTTTTATTCTTGTTAGCGCTCTTATTCTTGCTAATAATTCTTTTTTATCAAATGGTTTTGTTAAATAATCGTTTGCTCCAGAATCTAAGCCCTCTACTTTATCATCTACTTGTGATTTAGCTGTTAATAAAATCACTGGTGTTTTTATATTATTTTTTCTTATTTCTTTTAAAGCCTGTATTCCATCCATTACCGGCATCATAATATCTAAAATTATTAAATCATATATTGTATTATTTATTTTTTCTAAAGCCTCTTTTCCATTACTTACAATATCTACATCATAATTACTATATGTCAAAATTGTCCCAACTGCCTTAGACAAATCTTTCTCATCATCTGCTAATAATATTTTTATTTTATCACCCATAATTATTTCTCCTTTTCATTTATCATATTTCTTATTGTTAACATATTTATATCTGTTGTAGCAATCTCATCTGCACATCTTTTTAATTCTTCTACTATCATTTTTTGATTTTTTACATCTTTTTTATATTTCATTTGATGCTCTAAACTTGCCCAAAAATCCATAGCTATTGTTCTAATTTGAATTTCAATATTTACTGGATGTACTTCTCCTGCTATGTCTAATGGAACCTGAAATATTATATGATAACTTCTATATCCATTAGGTTTTGGATTTTTTATATAATCCTTTTCTTCTATTAATTTTAAATCCTTGAATTTCTTTAACATTTTTACTACTGCATAAACATCATCTATATATGCACATATTATTCTAATTCCTGCTGCATCGTATATTTTAGTTAATGCATTTTCTAAATTCACTGGTAAATTTTTTCTCTTTAACTTTTCTTTCATACTTTCCTCTGTTTTTACTCTTGATGTTATATATTCAATTGGATCTCTATCATTATGCACTATTTTATATTTTCTTATTATATCTAACCTTGCTTGTACTTCTGCTATCACTCCTTCCAATAAAACTATTGAATCTTTATAGAATGAATCTTGCATTTATTTTTATACCTCTTTCTTTAATTTTTCTGCATTATATATTTAATTTGTTGCCAGATTATTTATTTTTTATGTTTTTTTTGTGAAATTTTGTTATTTATTTTCATATTTTAATAAACGCATCCTTACTGATTTTTTTAATTATACTAAATCTATCACTTTTTAATTTTAAAATCTAAAACAAAAAAATATATACTAAATTAATAGTATATATTCAAACTTTTCTTTTTCCAATTGATATACAGGCAAATATTATTAATGCTATATTAGCACCTATAATTAATCCTATTATTAAACCCATCCAAAACATTTTCCTATCTCCTTATATTAATTTTAGTACATTTTATTATCTTTATGCATTATTGTTTTGGATTTATAAATATCTATTTTATTATTGTGACTTTATCTTTATATTTGTCCAACATTTCCATAAGCTCTTTTTTATTTTTATCATATTTTTCTGACCACTTATACATACTTTTTAACATTTTTAAACTTGGAGTATAATTAACTTGTTCTAGTTTTAATTTTTGTTTTATGTACCTTATTAATATCCTTATGTTTCTTTTTCTTCTATTAACATCTAAAAGTATAATTTTATCTGATAAATCTAGTAAGTAAAATAAATTTTCTCTTAACACACCCTCAATAATCCATTTATTATTTTTATTTATTTCTTTTATTATTTCATCTTGCTGTTTAAATGTTCTTTTTATTCCTCCATTATTGTCATCATGTACAATTGAATCTATTTCATAATATTCTATATTATATTGTTTTGATAATCTTTTGGCTAATGTCGTTTTTCCTGTGCCTACTGTTCCTATTATTAATATTTTCATATAAATTTTTCCCTTTCTTGTTTTATTATTATTTGTTGTATTAATACATCTTATGTTAAAGTTTAACGGGCGCAGATACTTTATTGCATAAATTAATTGGGTAATTTAAATACATCTTATGTTAAAGTTTAACAAAATATAATTCTATGAATGATACTTTATTAGAATTATTTAAATACATCTTATGTTAAAGTTTAACATATACAAACACAGAAGAACCAGCAACAATTACTTATTTAAATACATCTTATGTTAAAGTTTAACTCTCTATCAGATATTATTGTATTATCTAATGCTTTTATTTAAATACATCTTATGTTAAAGTTTAACATATATTCTAACATTAAATCTATTTGTCTTTTTATTTATTTAAATACATCTTATGTTAAAGTTTAACACAGCATAAAAGATATAAATAATTTTAAAAGAGAATATTTAAATACATCTTATGTTAAAGTTTAACATATTGTTTTTATGCAATATCTATTTTTAGTTTAATAAATTTAAATACATCTTATGTTAAAGTTTAACATGCTTAGGCAACTTATAAGCAAATGGGGAATTAATTTAAATACATCTTATGTTAAAGTTTAACGCACATAAAGGATACACATTTTGGGAAAAAGATTTATTTAAATACATCTTATGTTAAAGTTTAACGCAGAAATATTAGATAAAAGCAAATTAGAAAATTGATTTAAATACATCTTATGTTAAAGTTTAACAAGAGTCCCCGTTCCCGGCTCTAGTCCCGCAAGCTTATTTAAATACATCTTATGTTAAAGTTTAACAGATAAAGATAGCAAATATTATGATAAATTTTTATGATTTAAATACATCTTATGTTAAAGTTTAACTTAATAAATGAGATGAAAGTTAAAGGCGTAGA
This sequence comes from uncultured Clostridia bacterium, assembly GCA_944386645.1. Lineage (GTDB taxonomy): Bacteria > Bacillota > Clostridia > TANB77 > CAG-508 > CAMCHB01. The sequence continues at coordinate 32,760 of CALXBW010000014.1, forward strand.
AGTATTTAAATACATCTTATGTTAAAGTTTAACATTAAAGCTCTTTTTCTTCTTTTAAAAGTCTCCTCATTTAAATACATCTTATGTTAAAGTTTAACTTTCATATAAGTTATTTCTTCAAAATCGAATGGCTTTATTTAAATACATCTTATGTTAAAGTTTAACTTATATTAGTAAAATTTACTATCCCATTTTTATCTATTTAAATACATCTTATGTTAAAGTTTAACTTAAAATTAATAATACTAGATAAGTTAATTTTAATAATTTAAATACATCTTATGTTAAAGTTTAACATAGCTCAAATAAGTGGAACTTTTGCTAAAATTAAATTTAAATACATCTTATGTTAAAGTTTAACATTTATTTCTGTTATAACACCTGTTGTTTTTAATTTATTTAAATACATCTTATGTTAAAGTTTAACTGAAAATGAAATTATTTCAACTATTAATCAATCTGCATTTAAATACATCTTATGTTAAAGTTTAACTATTTAAATTCGGCAGAGGCTTATAAAGATGTAAATGATTTAAATACATCTTATGTTAAAGTTTAACAAAACACGGACTAATGTTAAGTAGTGTAGAATCAATATTTAAATACATCTTATGTTAAAGTTTAACGCATTCATCACTTGTATATAGTCCATTACTTTCTTTATTTAAATACATCTTATGTTAAAGTTTAACAAAATATGGGAAGATAAAGGAATTGCTTGGTTTTGATTTAAATACATCTTATGTTAAAGTTTAACTATTGAAAAATAAGCAGTTATCAATATATCAATATTTATAATTTAGCTAATATATTGACTTTTTCATTATTTTTTCCAGATATAATTTTTTTTTAATAGCCTTATATATCAATAAAAAACTTTATAGTCTGGAAAATTACAAGAATATATCTTCTGTATTTATCTTATTATTTCCTATTGTTGTCTCACCAATTGTCTTAAAATCCATTATTTTAATAATAGATATAAAATCTTTTTCTTTATTTATTATTAATTTCAACTCATTTTCTAATTCCATTATTTGAGAATTTGTTAGTGCTCCCCTAAATACAGATTTTTGCCAATGATTTAAATATTTTTTACATTTCTTAAATACTTTATTAACTCTTTTCTCTTCTATATCATAAAACAAAAATACATAATTATAATTTATTTTTTTATTCATTTTTACTCCTTTTTCTCTAAGTCAAATGGAATAAATTCTTTACCTTCTATAATATATTTTATAAGCTTATATCCATCTAATCTTATTGCTTGTTTATATGTTATCTTTCTCTTCAATTTTGGATGTTCAAATGTTTGATTTATTCTATTTTCAAAAGCATCTATGAAAATCTTTTTTCCATCTTCGTTTAGCAATGAATAGTTTAGTTTTTCTTCGAAATGTTTTTCAACTTTTATTTTTTTATTATTTACTAAATCAAATATTGTCCTAAAGACTATAACTGGTTTAAATACTTCACTTAAATCTAAACTTAGAGAAAACCTCGCTTCACCTGGTTCATGTAAAAAAGATATTGATTGTTCTAAATGAGTATTATAGATTTGAGAAATTGTCTTTGTATATAATAATGTATTTCCGAATGATATCATCGCATTCATTGGATTATCTGGTGGTCTTTTTACTCTCTTATTTATTATAAAATTCTCTGGTAAAAAGTATTTAAATGATGAATAAAAATTTGCCCATATTTTTCCTTCTATTGATAATATTTGTTTTATATCTTTAGCCTTTTCTAATAATTTTTTTACATCTTTATTATAAAAATCTATAATTTCCTTTAATTCTTTTGAACCATGTCTATAATAATGATATAAAACAAACTTTATATTTTTGGCTATACCATTTACTATCGCTCTTGATATTATTAATCGTTTTTTTTCAAATGTACTTGCTTGTTTAACTATTAATCTTCCACTTATTAATGATTTTTTCGGATAAAATGTTCCTACATAATTTTCATAATAATTAAAAAAATGTACTACAATGCCAGCTGTTGATAATATATCTAATAATTTTGTAGATATTGTAATATCATTAAAACAATATAACTCTTTTATTTTCTCTATTGGTAAATAAAAATTTCCTTTATCATTTTTATATTTGATACTAAAATCTTGTCTAGCCAAATCTCCTCTTGAAAATATATATTTAGTTTCTGATTTCATTTTTTTCTCCTCAAACTTTTACTTTTTTATCTTCACAGTTTTATATATAACAATATTCATAATAAGCACATCTTTTACATTTATTTTCTTTTTCTACATCTGGCACAGTATTTCCATTTATTAACATCTCTATTTCTTTTATGCAATTATTTAATTTTTCTATGTTTTTATCATTTAATTCTACTATTTCTGATTTTTTATTTTCTTTATTATTTTTCTCATTGTAAATTAATCTTCCTTTTTTATAAATTCCCTTATCTCTTAATTTTTTTAAATAAAACAATAGTTGCATTTTAGCAGCTTCTGTATCTGAATCACTTTTTTTATATTCTTCTACATAGTTTGCTGTTACTTTATCTACTACCATATCTTCATATTTTATCTCTGTATTTTTTCCATCTTTAGATTTTATTTCATGCAAAACTCTACCAATTCTAACATCCTCTGAATTATCTTCTAAATTAATTTTATTTGCAAATAGATAACATTGTCTTTTACAATGAAAATAATAATTTATAACTGTCCCTGTTATTTTCATAAGAATAGTCCTTCCCCTTCTTCTATATACTTTCCTCTGTTAAATCTTCCATCTTTTATATATTTTTTTCCTTCTTCTACATAATACATGCCACATATCTTTTCGCCCTCTATCTGTTGTATACTATTTATTGGCAAAGAGTATACAAATAAATTTAACTTTTCAGCTATTTGTGATAACTTTACTTTTCTTTCTGAATATGAAATATTTCTATCCTCATATATTTCTACATATTTTCTAAAAATATCTTTACCATTCACTTCTTGTCCATCTATTTTAATAGTATAATTAATAAAAATATCTATTGAATTAGTTTTTATTAACTGCATTTTTTCTTCGATTTTCTTATAATTAATAGTACTACAATATTTTCTAAATTCTTCAATATTTTCACTAGTATATTTTGAACTTTCTTCTTTTATTATTTCTAAAATCTTATCGTAAAACAAATCAAATCTTTTATTTTCTAGCCATCTTCTACTTTCATTTTTGTTTAAATTATATTCCAATCTTTTGTCTTTTTTATAAATAATATTTGCATCATCTAGATTAAAAAAATATGCTACACAGTTTTTCTTTTTATTTGACCTATTTATTCTACCAATAAACTGTTCTTCACTGTCAAGAAATGATATATCTTTAAAACCTACATCCATATCTATATCCACTCCAGCTTCAATTGTCTGAGTTGCTACTAAAATCATTTCTTTACACTCTTTTGCTTTTTTTATTATTTTTTGTCTTGAATACTTATTATCATCACCTGTTATAATATATGTATTGTTACTTTTATTTTTTAGTTTTTCATATAATTCTTCAGCACTATCCTTTTTTATAAATTCTATTACAACCTTTTTATTTTTATGTTTTAATATTTCACTCATTAATAACTCAATACTAATTTTTTTATCTAGTAATTCATAATTCAATATAACTCTTTTTCCAAATATTTTATTTTCATAATATTTTTTAGTATCACTAATTAATTGACAAAAATTTGATATATTTTTATTCAGTAATTTGTCTAGTCTTGGTAAAGTAGCAGACATTATAATAAATTTTATATTTAGTAATTTTGCATATTTATCAAACATTTCTACCATTTCGTACCAAATATTATTTGAATAAGATTGAATCTCATCTAATATAACAATACTGTTAACATAATTATATAAACTATAATTTTTCTCTTTACCTGTTCCAAAAAAAGTGTTAAATAGATTAATATGAGATGTTATTACAATTGGATATTGATTAAAAACATTTTTCATATAAATCATTTCATAATCTAAATTTTCTTTTTCATCCATTGCCATTGCAGAAATAGAATTAATAACTACATAATCTTCATATTTATTAAAATACTCACTAAATGTTTTATCTGTTTGTTCTATAATATTATTAAATGGAAATATATAATGTATAGAATTAATATCTTCAATATTTTCATATAATATTCTAGCTAAGTTAATTGCTATATTTGTCTTTCCAGCTCCAGTAGGAGCTTCTAAATAAAATATATTTTTATCCAAATTTTTATTTAATGTACTTTCTGCTTCTAAAAACATATCACTTCTTAATTCATTTATTCCTTCTAATTCTATTTCTCTTCTCTCATACTTTTTTATTGTTTTAAAAAGCTTTGACTCCTCATATTTTTTGAATAAATTATTTTTCTTATCTATTCTAAAATTTACTTTTTTTCCTATCATATAATCATATGTAGCATAAAAATCTGCTGATATCATACATGAATATAGCATTTTACATAATATATACATTTCTAAACCATTAATTTTTAATTTTTCTAGTACTTTATTTAAACTATCCATATTCAATTGTTTTTCATATATATTTATCAGTGGCTCTGGTATTTCTGGTATTTTCTTATCTTTTATAGAATCCAATAAATTACTTAGTGTTTCTAATTTTGTATGATGCCTTGAAATAATATATCCAAAATAGTATCCAGAATATAAAATAATTATATTTTCATATTGATTTCTTTCATTGTTATTTTTTATTTCATCTATTATTGAATCTATGTATATTCTAGCTGATAATGCTGCATGAGTATCATCAGCATTATCAACTTTTATATTCAAATCATTATTCATTTTATTTTTTTGGAATGATGGATTTATTTTTCCTATATCATGATAATAAATAGCTTGCTTAAATAATTTATATATTTCTTCTGTAATTATATTATTAGTATTAAATGTTTTTTCAATAATATTTTTTATTATATATTCTAAATTTTTATCTTTTTCCATTTTTTTATAATATTCATAAGTTAAATCTAAATGTGAAATTAATAATTCACTTTCTCCATTATCTTTCGTATGTGCATAATATTTATGTTTTAAATTTTTTAATAACTTTTCTATGTACTCATTATCCATATAAATATAATTATTTTTCCTTTCTTCATAATGTTAAAAATAGTATATATTTTCACCCTGAACTCTATAAATATTAAAATTTTCTTTAACATCTAATTCTTGGTTTGTAAACATAAAATTAGAAAATTTACTATATCCTATTTTCTCATTTAATTCTATTGGCAATAATTCTTTATATAAATACTCTTTTCTTTCTTTATTATCAAATCCTAATATTTCATCAAATAAAGTGTCTTTTAATTCTGCAATTTTTTCTTCAAAAATGCTATTTATTACTGAAATTTTTTCATTTATATTAAACACATTCTCTATTTTTACATTTGATATATCTGCAAAATGGTCATTTTTTCCTATATATGGAATATATTCACATTTTTTATTAAGCAAATATTCCTTTATTTTTTTATATTCACAGCTATCATTTTCTAGTATATATATTATCCATCTTGGTCTTTCTAACCACTGTTCTTTCACAATAAGATTATTTCCTTGTTCTTTAGATGCATATCCTACTGAATTATTAAAGCTTTGAATTTTTCTTGAAAAATTCTCTTTTCCTATTTTAGGAAGAATCCCAATTTTTAAATTTTTTAACTTATCATAAAACTCAGGAATTTCTTTCACTTCTTTTCCTATGCTTTTTTGAAAAGAGTAATAATTATATCCATTTAAACCAATAATAGCACCTAATAATCCTAAAAGCATAATTTTATGAGGAAAATTATATGTATAATATGTTTCATTACTATCAGGCTTTTTAATAATAGCCATATTTGATTTTAATTCAAATTTTAAAGTTTCCATTTTTTCCTCTCTTTCTAAAATAATTCTTTTACTACATCTCCTTTTCCACTTCCTACTAATTTCGTAGTGTATGAATTATAATAAATTTCTACTTTCTCAATTTCTTCTTTCACTCCATCTTGATTTATTATTGCTTCCAATTCACTTATATCAATAACATCTTTATCTTCTTGTTTCTCAAACTTTATATATTGATCTAAATTAGCCAAATACAATTTACTATCTTCTTTACATTCTACAAATATTGCAAACTCATTTTCACATCCTGCCTTACTATTTGTGTTGTAAGCAGTTGCTGCTATTAAGCATCCTTTTTTAAACTTTTCATAATCTTCTTTTGTATATCCTTTTAAATCTTCTATTTCATTTGTATATATATCATAATTTTGAGGATTTACTGAAAACGGATAAAAATAATGTGCTTCATTTGATACAATTTTTTTACCAATCGAAGTATTTTGTGCTGTATCTTTTTTCGTTGCATCTACAAATGGAGATAATATATCTTGAATTTCAATGCTCGAATCTTCATATTTGTTTAATCCTTGTCCTATTTGTACTGCTCCTGTAATACTAATATTATTTGATCCTTCTGCAAAAGTTGCTCCAAAATTTTTTACATCTGTTGCAGAAAACAAATCTTTTAATAATTCTTTTTTATCTTTTATGTTTTTTACTTCTTTTCCAAATAATTGTTCAAATCTTTCTGCCAAAGTTCTTGCTTTTAAATTACCCTTCTCACTTTTATATGATTTTACATATAATACTTTTTCTCCTTCACTTTCCCACATTTTTTTTATTGGATATTTAAAAGCTTTATCACTTCCAAAAATACTACCATCAGATGTTGATTTTGGTCTTCCTGTAAAATCAGCATTCCAATTTGCCATTCTACTTTTAATTCCTATTACTCCATATACTCTATTCATTTTCATTACCTCCATTATTTAATTTTTCTTGTTTTTCATAAAATAAATTATTTGCAAGCAATCCTGCTAATAATATTTCTTTATTATCTTTAATCTTCACTTCAGGTTCTTGTAATAATAATTGCGAAAGAATATTATTAAACTTAGGAAATTTTAAATAAACATCATAACTATATTTTTGATACAAGAATTCTATTTCTGATTTTAATTTTTTCACTGTATTAGCCTTCACAAACGGTTCTGTTACATCTTGAGTTAATTTTTCTGCTTTACTTTGATTTAATAAATAATATGCAACTTGTCCTGCTAAAAAATAATATTGTTCATCTGTTTCTATTTTTCCTTCTTCTTTTACTATCTTTTGACATTGTTCTTGAAGATTATTAATTTTCATTTCTTCATCCTCTCCTTCTTTATTAAAATACTGTTTATATGCAATCCATAAATTAAATGCTTTCCTTGGATTATATGTATATTTTTTATTTTGCTTTAAATTATCAATATACATATTCTCTATAATGTTTATTGCTAATTTATCAATCTTATTTATAAAATTAGATTCATCTTCCTGTTCAAATAATTCTAAAAATAAATCTTTATATTCTCTCAACAGCTCTTTTTTCCAATTCATTAACTTACTTTTTGAAATCCAAAATTCATAATCATAATAAGAATCCCTTATATAATTTCTTGAATTTTTCTCATTTTCTGCAAACCATATATTATTAGTATACCAATTTAATGCATATATATTTTCTGTATCAAATATTACTGTTTGCTCTTTACTCAAATAATCTTTACATATAAATTTTCTTATTTTAGTATTATAATTACTTACATATCTAAAATCAGATACTTTAGCTATACCTTTATTTCCTATAACTTTTAGTAAATATGTATTTTTATTTACAATTGTTTCTTCATCTTGTGGTATTCCATGAAAATTCCAATCTAAAGGTAATTTAAATATATTTTTTTCAGCCGAATTATTATATAACCATATATACATTTTATTAAGAATATCTATATCATCTTCACTTATATATGAACCTATTTTATATGGTGTTGATTTTAATTCTAAAAATGGCTTTTTATTATTTAGACCATAATTATAATCATTTGTCCCATATATTTTATTATTTATCTCAATATTTCTATCATTATTATTAAATAATCTCGCCTTCATATAGATATTAGATACTCTTATATATTCTTCCTTATCTTTATCCAAGAAGATCTTTATCCATATTTCTTTTTGCATTTCATTATCCTTCAAATCACTATATACTGTATGAAAAGCTTTAATCATTCTCTCCATATTTTCATTAATTTCTTCTTTCTTATATTTTTCATTTACTAATATCTCCTCTTGTTTACTATTTCCTAAATTAAATAAAGATTTATAATACTTTTCAATTCCTTTTTCGAATACTTCTAATGGTACAGCATCCTTTTGTAAGTTGCTTTTTTCACATAATCCTAAAACACATTTATTTTTAAAAAATACTGTATATATATTATTACTGCATATCTTTTTTTCCATTGAATATTTATGTCCATCTATGTTTTGTTTATATCTTGTATCCAATGCTTTATGTGAATACTTATATCTACTATAAAAATCTCTAATTTTTATATATTTTTCTAATTCATAATTATCCGTTTCTCCATTTTTTGATACTTGTAATTTTTCAAAATTATTATTGTCATCAAAAACATAATAATAACCTTCTGCTAATTCATATGTATCAATAACAACTTTGTCATCTATAAAATATTTTTTAAACGTATTTAATAAATCATATGTCATTTTTTCACCTCCTATCTTGCCTTACAAAAGCCAAAACCTATTGAATTTTTTTCCAAGCAGCCGATCGATAATATAAGAAAAGCTAAATCTTGTGACATCTGATCTTCTTTTATAAATATCTCAAATTTATTTCCTAACATATTTATATTTTTGTATGGTATTTTTATTGGTTTTATATTTATCTTTCTTATTTCTTTTATAAAATCTGTATCTATACTATTTCCAAATATATTTCTATATTTTTTCTGTGTATTTGCAAGAATTCGTTTCTTGACAAAATCTAAATTTTCTTTTATATCAAAATCTCCCTTTTCTGTAGTAATAATTGTTGGTGTCAAAGTAATTAATTTTTTTATTTTTCTTTGCTCGTTTGTTTGAAACAAAACTTGAATAACTTTAAAATAATCATTTTCCATATAATTCAAAACTTGTTTTAATTTCATAATTTTTTCTATTTCCAATCCTCTTAAGTCAAATGTATATATATTATTTTTCTTATATATACCATCACTTTCAACCGGATATAAGTTACAAAATACATAATTTTTATATGTATTCTTCTCATGTATTTGCTTTAACTTAATATCTTTTAACATTGCAAATGATATTAAATTTGATATTTTTTCATATGTACCGAAACTTTTCAAATTCTGTTTTAATAATACAAATACTTTTAAGTTATAATATTTCACGTTATCACACCCTTTATTTTTAATACCCCTTTATTTCATCCTTTCCACTTTCATTTGTACTATATCAAAAAAAATATACATATCCTGTCGAAACTTGTCGATAAAAATAAATTTTTTTACTTTTTCTTGTTTCAAAATATTATATAATTATCCATACAACAAAAATAAAATTATATTAAGAAGGATTCATATTATGAAATTTAATATGAAACTATTAAAAGAACCATTTGACAATATAAAAAATGGTACAAAAACAATTGAATTTAGACTATATGATGAAAAACGAAAACAGATAAAAATTGGTGATATAATAGAATTTTCATTACTCCCAGACCTAAATGAAAAAATAGAAACAAAAGTAATAGAATTATATAGAGCCAATACATTTAAAGATTTATTCAGAAAATTTTATACTGATGAAAATGAAATAAAAAATAAATTAGAAAATATCCATTCAATTTATACTCTCGAAAAAGAAAAAAA
>CALXBW010000015.1 GCA_944386645.1 uncultured Clostridia bacterium
TCTTTTGAAAATGAATTAAAAAGTGATAATCAAGTTCCATGTTATTTAACATATACAAATGAAAAAACACATGAAATTATTAGAAAGAATTTGCATAGATCTCCATTATATGGTGGAGAAATAGAGGGAACAGGTCCTAGATATTGTCCATCAATAGAAGATAAAGTTGTAAGGTTTGCAGATAAAGATAGACATCAAATTTTTATTGAACCAATGGGATTAGATACAGAGGAAATGTATGTACAAGGAATGAGTTCTTCATTACCAGAAGATGTTCAAATTGCTATGTATAGGACAATTCCTGGATTAGAACATGTAGAGTTTATGAGACCTGCATATGCTATAGAGTATGATTGTATAGATCCATCTCAATTAAAATTATCTTTGGAGATAAAAAATATAGATGGAATGTTTTTTGCAGGTCAAATAAATGGAACTTCTGGATATGAAGAGGCAGCTGCACAAGGAATTATGGCAGGGATAAATGCTGCGTTGAAGTTAAAAAATAAAGAGCCTGTTATTTTACATAGATCTGATGCATATATTGGAGTTTTAATAGATGATATTGTTACAAAAGGTACAAATGAGCCATATAGAATGATGACTTCTAGAGCTGAATACAGATTATTATTAAGACAAGATAATGCAGATCTGAGATTAACTAAAATAGGACATGATGTAGGTTTAATTTCTGATGATAGATATAATAAATTTCTAATTAAAAAGGAAAATATAGAAAAAGAAATAAAGAGATGTAAAAGTAAAACCATAAAACCTACTGATAAAGTAAATGAATTTTTAAAGCATAATAATTCATCTACAATAAATGTAGGAGTGAAATTATCTGATTTAATTAAGAGGACAGAATTAACTTATAATAAGTTAGCACAAATAGATGATGAAAGACCAGAACTTTCTAAAGCGGAAAGAGAACAAGTTGAAATACAAATTAAATATGAAGGATATATTAAGTTACAAGAAAAACAAGTGGAGGAATTTAAAAAGCTTGAAAATAAGAAGTTACCTAACAATATAGATTATAATGAGATTAAGGGAATAAGTTTAGAAGCAAGGCAAAAATTAAATGAATATAAGCCTTCTTCAGTTGGTCAAGCTTCTAGAATTTCTGGTATTTCACCAGCAGATATATCTGTTTTGTTAATATATTTGGAGAAGATGAAGAATTGTAAATAGGACATTCGTCATAAAAATCTGCATTCAGCTCACAATATTCGCCATAAAAATCTGCATTTGAGATTGTAAATGCAGGAAACAAGTGGAAAAGAGAATGCAGATTATTATCTATTATATATGGCAATGTTTTTATAGTGATGTAACAATAACATAATAAAATACCATATTTAATAAATAAATCACATACAAATTGTAGAAAATTCAAAAATAACAATTGTAGTGGCGAACAATGTTCGCCCGCAACTTCGAAAAAATAGCTAAAAATATAAATTTATATAAAAAATAAACCATATAAGAAGGATATATATAATAATTTAGAAGTCAAAGGCATTTAGGAAGACCCCAGCTATTATTTTGACGATAAATTATTATATATATCCTTCTTATACTACTCTATTTATTAAAATAATATATTTAAAACTAGTTGTAATTCGGTTACAATTCACAGCATGCGAATTTGAAATAATAATATAGAATAAATTTTTCGGCTCAATACGATATTTAAGAATTTGTAAAATAATTTAATGAGCCTCTTTCATTCAGGCTCAAAATCAAAGATTTTGCCCATGAACATTCCTCATTAAATTATATAACAAATTCTAAAAACATCTCCAATCGCATTCAAAATTTATTATATATTATTATTTCAAATTCTTTATATTATTTTATTAGCTACGAATATTAACTTAATTCATTTTTTTATTTACTAAAATAAAAAAGTATAATAAAAAAGAATTGAAAAAGTTCATCAAAAGAAAAAATAAAAAACAAAAGAGGGGAAAAAAGCAATGAGTAAAAACGTTGGTTCTGTAAAGAGAGAGCTACTATTTAGCAAAATAAAAAGCGATAAAGGAATAACATTAGTAGCATTAATTATAACCCTACAAGAGCATAATTTAAAATATCAAAACTTAATATATTATTTTATCGGTCTCACATGCTTCGCAAGAAGGAGCATACGATGTACAACTACTTCGACTTTCAAAAATAATATATTAAGTTTTTTGCCTTATAACCCTTATAGTATTATTAATACTCGCAGGAGTAAGTTTAAGTTTTGTATTTAATGGAGGAATATTAGATAAATCGCAGGAGGCAGTAAATGAATATCAAAATGCAGCAAATAATGAAAGTGATGTATTAGAGTATATAAATGAAACTTTAGAAAAAAAACTAAATGAAATCGGAGGAGGTTCAGGAGGAGGACCGGAAGAAACACCAAGTGTAGATGGTAATGGTTTAGCAGATAAAGATACAACAATAACAACAGATGATCCAAATATACAAATAGTAATACCAAAAGGATTTGCACCAGCAATATTACAGACAGGAACAACACAAAGTCTGCCAGGAGAAAATGGAGCAGTAAAAGAAATAATTCCAGTAGAGGATTGGGTAAACATAACTTCAGATCAAATAAATAAAGGAATAGTAGTAGTAGATAATGCAATAACATATGATGGAGGACAGCCATCAGGAACAGTGCCAGATTTTAATGAATATGTATGGATACCAATGCCAGATAGTAGTAAATTTGCAAGAGTAGCTTGGAATGGATCATATTATGCAGATAGGATGCAAAATGGAACACATCCATTAGCGAATAGTTCAGAAACAAAAAAATATTGGGAAGAAGCAGATTCTAATATGATAGATAGTGTAAGAAATAATAAAGGATTTTATATAAGTAGGTATGAGGCAAGTGAAATGAATAGTACAACAGCGCAGAGTAAGAGAGGACAGAAACCTTGGATATTTGTATCACGAACAGAAGCAAAAACAGCATCAAGAAATATGAAATCAGAAATTAATAGCCACTTAATATACGGAGTAGAATGGGATAGTATATTACAATGGTTGTTAGATAGTAATGCAACAATAGGAGCAGAGACAAGTGGAACAAAGACAATATCAATAGATGATATACAAAGTGATAGTAGAAGTTGGGGAAATTATTTAAATTCAGTAGGAGAAGCAGCACCCTTGCATGGGTAATGCCCGCTTTTTTAACACTGTGATTTTACAATTCATGGCATGAGACCAGAGATGTTTATAGAATTTGTTATATAATTTAATGGATAAATGCTTATGCAGTGCGGGCGAACACTGTTTGCTCATACAATTATTCTATTAAATTTTTTGTAATTTATAAATTTGTTATTTGTTAAATATCATATTTTTTCTATATTATTATATCAAATTCCTATAAAGTAAATTATAACGAACAGTTACTTATACTAAAAATATTCAAAAATTACGATTGTTTTAATGCAAAAACAATGATATAATATCCATAAATGTTTTTTGGAGGGACGAATGGAAAAAGAGCAATTTATTTCAGCAATTACTGAATATTCTAGTAGTATAAAGGTTGTGTTGTCTGAGGAACAAAAAGATATGTTTTATAATTATATGAATATTTTATTAGAATGGAATCAGAAGATAAATTTAACAACTATAACAAAACCAGAAGATATTATTATAAAACATTTTATAGATTCATTAACAGTGCTAAAATACATAAAAAATGAAAAAATTAATATTATAGATATTGGTACTGGAGCAGGCTTCCCAGGGATACCAATTAAGATTGCAAATGATTTAAATAATATTACTTTATTAGATTCTTTGAATAAAAGAATCGTGTTTTTGCAAAATGTAATTAATGAATTAAAATTAAAAGATATTGTAGCAGTTCATTCAAGGGCAGAAGAGTATATAAAATTAGAAAAAAGGGAAATATATGATATAGTAGTATCAAGAGCTGTTGCAAATATGAGTACTTTACTAGAATATTTATTACCATATGTAAAAATTAATGGTATATGTATATGTATGAAGGGACCAAACATAGAAGAAGAGTTAGAAAATTCAAAAAAAGCTCTTAGTATTTTAGGTGGTAAAATTGTTAATATAGATAATTTTGAATTGCCTGATGGAAGTAAAAGAAACATTATAATTGTAAAAAAAATAAAAAATACACCAATGAAGTATCCTAGAATAAATAATAAGCCATTAAAAGAGCCTATAAAATAAGGATTGTGTAATGTAATTTTACTACACTAATTTGTCCCAAGAAAGGAATGATATTAGAAATGGGAAAAGTTGTTGCAATAGCAAATCAAAAAGGGGGAGTAGGAAAAACAACTACATCTGTTAATTTAAGTAGTATATTAGCAAGAAGAGGTAAGAAAGTATTAATTGTAGATACAGATCCTCAAGGTAATGCTACAAGTGGTTTGGGTATAGAAAAGGAATTAGAATATTCTGTATATGATGTAATAGTTAATGAAATAGATATGGACAAAACTATAAAAAATACTAATATTAAAAATCTAAAAATATGTCCTTCAAATATAAATTTAGCAGGTGCAGAAGTTGAGCTTGTATCAATGATTTCAAGAGAGCAAAGACTTAAAGAGAAGCTAGATTTAATAAAAGATCAATTTGATTATGTAATAATTGATTGTCCACCTTCATTGGGATTGATAACATTAAATACATTTACAGCAGCAGATAGTGTATTAATACCAATACAATGTGAGTTTTATGCATTAGAGGGATTAGGACAACTTATGAATACAATAAATTTAGTTAAAAAAAGATTAAATAAAAACTTGGAAATAGAAGGTGCTTTATTAACAATGTATGACATAAGAACAAATTTATCAAATCAAGTTGTAAAAGAAGTTTCTAAATATTTCGGAAACAATGTATATAAAACAGTTATACCTAGAAATGTAAAACTTAGTGAAGCACCAAGTTATGGGATGAGCATAATAGAATATGATTCAAGATCAAAAGGTGCAAAATCATATGATAAATTGGCAAAAGAATTTTTAAAGAAAAATGAAGCTACGACTTCAAAACCAAAGAGAATGAAATAATATAAGTTTTAATAAATTATGGAGGTTTGAATATGGCTAAAAAAACAGGATTAGGTAAAGGATTAGAAGCATTATTTATTAATTCAGATTTAAATGTAGAAGAACAAAATGAAGGTGAAAAAATAACAAATTTAAAAATAATAGATATAGAACCAAATAAAGAGCAACCAAGAAGAATTTTTAATGAAGAAGGATTAACTGAATTATCAGAATCTATAAAAAGATATGGTGTTATACAACCAATAATAGTGTCTAAACAAGGAGATTATTTTAAAATTGTAGCAGGTGAAAGAAGATGGAGAGCTGCTAAAAAAGCTGGTTTGCAAGAGATACCAGCAATTATAAAAGATTATGATGATCAAAAAAATAAGGAAATTGCATTAATTGAAAATATACAAAGAGAAGATTTAAATCCAATAGAGAAAGCAATTGGTATAAGAAAATTAATGGATGATTATCAATTAACTCAACAAAATGTCGCAGATATATTAGGAAAAGCTAGAAGTAGTATAGCAAATACAGTGAGATTATTAAACTTGGATGAAAGAGTTATGGAATTAGCATTAAAGGGAAAATTAACAGAAGCACATTGTAAGGTATTATTATCTATTGATGATAATGATAAACAATATCAAACAGCTTTAAATATTATTGAATCAGGAGATAATGTTAGACAAGCTACAAAGAAAACAAAAATTAAAAGTAAAATGTCAAAAGACGAAGCTAAAAAATATGATGCTATTTACAAGGATATAGAAAATAGATTCCAAGGATTTTTTGGAACAAAAGTAAAACTTGATCCAGGAAAGAGAAAGGGAAAAATTATAATAGAATACAATAATAATGATGATTTAGAGAGAATTATTGATTTACTAAAGTAAAAGGAGATAGAGCCTATGGAAATAATACAAGATATAATGCAGTCTGAATACACATTTATAGTAATGTGTTTATTAATAATTATATTGTTAGTATTAAATATTGTAAATAATATAAGATTTTCAAAACTTAATAAAAAATATAAAGAGTTTATGGTAAGACTAGGAAATGGAACTAATATAGAGGAAATTTTGAGAAAGTATATTAGTAAGGTTGATGAAGTAGATAATGATAATAAAGAAATAATGGAATTTTGCAACAATATAAATAATAATATGCAAAAATGTTTTCAGAAAATAGGAATTGTAAGATATAACGCATATCAAGATGTAGGAAGTGATTTAAGCTTTACTCTTGCTTTATTAGATAATAAAGATAATGGAGTTGTTTTAAATGGAATATATTCAAGAGATATGTCTAATATCTATGCAAAACCAATAATTAATGGAGAATCAAAATATACTTTATCTGAAGAAGAAAAAGATGCTTTAAAGATAGCAAAAGAAAAATAGAAATCTTTTTAAGATTTCTATTTTTCTTTTGCTATCTTTTAAACTATGTTTTATTTATATTTTCTTCTCTTTTAACATATTTGTTGCAAATTATTAAATATATATATGAAAGTATAGGTGATATTGCAACTATATAAATAATAAGTAAAATAGAAGCTAGTTTCATATTATAATAGTATGCAATTAATCCTATTACCATAAAACTAACAGCATATATTAACCACAATATAGATACAGCCAAATTAAACATTTTTAAATTAGAAATATTTTCTTTTTTTAAATCTTTCTTATTAAATAAGAAAAAAGCAGGTTTTTTATTAAAGTTTGAATAAATGCCCATTATTAAACAAAAAAAAGCAAATAAATATATAAAAATTAAAAGAAATATTGGTATTAAATACATTATTTTCTCCTCCATAAAAATAACCTAACAAAAGCATATTTTAAGTTTATCAAAAATTAATATATTATTTTATCGGTCTCACATGCTTCGCGGGTAAGAGCTTACGCTGTACAACTACTTCGACTGTCAAAAATAATATATTAATTTTTTCTTACTTACTCTAAGTGAAAAGCAAAAACTATTCATTCTTCACCATTCACTATTCATTATTCACCGCAACCGCAGGTTGCAGACATAACTCAACAAAAGCATATTTTAAATTTATCAAAAATTAATATATTATTTTATCGGTCTCACATACTTCGCGGGTAAGAGCATACGCTGTACAACTACCTCGACTGTCAAAAATAATATATTAATTTTTTCTTACTTACTCTAAGTGAAAAGCAAACTATTCATTCTTCATCATTCATTATTCACTATTCACTACAACCGAAGGTTGTGGATATAACAAAACAAAAGCATATTTAAAATTTATAAAAAATTAATATATTAATTTCTTCTGCTTATATAATAATAATTTAGCATAGTTTTAGTATATAATCAATAAAATATACAAATAATATAGAAAAAAACAACAAGAGCGTACAAATAAATTACAAAAAAATTTTAAATATACTATTGACAATATTTATAACAATATGCTAAGATATTAATGTTGTTACATATGGAGAGGTGGTCGAGTTGGTTTAAGGCACCAGTCTTGAAAATTGGCGTAGGGTAACCCCCTACCGTGGGTTCGAATCCCACCCTCTCCGCCAAAAAATAATGGGATGTGTTTCATATGTCACATCTCATTTATAAAATGGAGATGTACCCAAGTGGTGAAGGGGACTGTTTGCTAAACAGTTAGGTCCTGAAAAGGGCGCGGAGGTTCGAACCCTCTCATCTCCGCCAAAAAACAGAAAATGAAATGAATATTAAATATTCATTTCATTTTCTGTTTTTAACTCTTAGCCCCCAAAGTATTTCCAAATGGAAAATTTAAATTTTCCTAATGTGGGGATTTTTTTAAAATTGCATGCATTTACAATTTTTTGTAGGAAAACATTGCTTTTTGCAATGTTTATCTGAGGATTCAAGTTTAATTTTTTCATTTCGTTTGCTACAATTTTGATAGCAGATTGTAAAATAGTTGAATCCAAAATATGACCGTTGGTGTTGATGAACAACAGTCCTGAAGACTTTGATATAGAAATATCAAAATCTTTTTCCGATTGATAAAACTTATAGCAGATACTGCTTTGGCTAAATTGAATTTGACAATTTAAGCTTAAGCACTCCTCGCCATAATTAAAAATATCAAACCGTGTAAAATCATTTAAGTTAGAAACATCGTAGTACATAGTCAACACTCCTCTATATAATGCACAAAAAAACTATTAATATTATACCACTAAAATATGTAAACTTCAACAGAAAAATACAAAATATTACAAAAAAAATGATTATTCTCTTACAGTTTAAAGTGTTTATAAATAAAATTGTTAAATTTTAATATATAATTTGTTGAATGTTTGTATATTATCTTACATTTATTTTGATTTCTATGTTATAGAGTGTTAAAAATTACTAAATAAAATATAATATAAAACATTGATATTAACAAATTCGTATGTAATAATATATTATATTAAGTAAAATGAAAGGAGAATTTCAATGAAAAATAAGAAAGCAAAATGGATAGTTATTTCAGTTATAATACTAATAGTTATTATTATCGGAATAATTTTATGGCGTTCAGATGTTTTTAAATCACCAAGACAATTGTTTGAAAAATATGCATATCAAAATGCAAAATTACTACCAGAATATGATTATAATGAAATGATAAAGCAATTAGATAAAATTGGAGAAGAAAAATATGAAACAATAGGAAATATTACTTTTAGTGTGAATTCTCAATATGCAAATGATGATAATTATAATATAAAGCAAGTGAAAGAAGAAATTGAAAAACTTAAGATAGATTATAATGTAAAAAGTATAGGTAAAGAAAGTAAAAATACTACAGATTTTATAATTAAATACGACAATAATGATTTATTAAGATTAAAATTATTAAATAATCAAGATAGATATGGAATAAGATACTCAGATTTTTATGATAAATATTTATATATTGAAAATAATAATTTAAAGCAAGTAGCAGAAAAATTAGGATTAGACTCCAGATATATTCCAGATAAAATAGAAAGTATGTCTTTATATGATTTATTATATATCGATAACAATGAGTTAGAAAGAATAATAAAAGAATATTCAAGTATAGTAAATGAAGTAATTAATAATGAAAAATTTTCATCTGAAAAAGATGTGGAAATAAATTATAATAATGAAAAAATTAAAACAAATAAATATACATTAAATTTAACCAATAAAGATTTATTAGATTTATATATAAAAATATTAGAAAAATTAAAAAATGATGATGCTACATTAGATATTATTATAGATAAAATTAATAAAATAGGTTTCTATTATAGTACAGAAAAATTAGATAAAGAAAATTTAAAAATATATATGCAAGAAGAAATAGATAAATATACAGATTATGAAATTGATGAAGAAAATTTTGAGATTAAAGTATATGAATATAAAAATAAAACTATAAGAACAGAGTTAAAATTAGAAAACCAAGATATTATTATTAATTTATTAGATACAAATAAAGATAGTTTAAAAGCAGAAATATTATTTAATACAAAATATGGGAATCAACAAAAAATAACATTAAATAAAAAAGTATCTGACAATAGCAAAAACTATAATATAGAGATAATGTATTATGATGGAACTACTTTTGATTTTGATATTGAAAGTGAGCAAATTAAAAATACTAATAATATATATGAAGTTAAAAATACTTTTAAATTAGGAAATGCGCAGTTTAATATTACGATTAATCAAGAGCAAAAAACAGATTATAATAAAGATATTACCATTGATGACTTTGATGATGAAAATTCAGTAAATTTAAATAATGAGAGTTCAGAAAATATACAGAGAATATTTGATGAAGGTATAACTAACCTTCAAAATAATATATCACAAAAATTAGAGTTATTAGGTATAGATGAAGAATCCCTTCAAAATATTATGGGTGGAAATGTGGATGATGGTGCAACTTATGATTATGATGATTACTATTATTATAATGAATCAGAAACAGTTGTGTAAAACTAATGAAGTGAGCTTATATCAAGAGTAAGCTCACTTTTCCACATGTGTAAAAGTAAACAATATGTGGATAACTATTTTAAAAATTAGGGTATTTATGCACATATTCTTTCAACATTTTTTTTGTGGATTTATATCCAAGTTCATATAAAAAATCTATTTTAGAACAATCAAGTAATGATATATTTGAGCTGTTAATTTTAATTATATTTGTAGCACCATATAATTCATATGTGGATAATTCATGGCATAGAATATCAATTGATGTGTGTACGATATCAACAATATTGTTACAACAGTTTTTTTCTGAAACATTTTTTTCAAATACTATATTAAAAATATTTTCAGCACCCATTTGCTTTAAAATTTTCCACGGAGTATTTTCTCTTATTCCACCATCAATTAACAAAAAGTTTTTATAATCCACAGGTGAAAAAATTCCTGGAAAACTACAACTTGCTCTTACGGCTGTACCTATATTTACATCGTCAATTAAAATTGTCTGATCTGAAAAAGAATTTCTCAATATTTTAGAAGTAAAAACAATTATTGATCCAGTTTTGGAATCAATACTAGGTATAAATAGAGGTATTTTTATTTGATTAATATTTTCAATGTTTTTTTGTAATGCAAATTTATTAACTAATTTTTGAATCATTGTTCCAGAATTTAATCCTGTAATAGAAATTTTTCCACAAAGAACAAAATCTTTAATTAGTTTAAAAATCGTATAAAAATCTATGTATTTAATTTTCTTACAATAGTTTTTAAAAATATTTAACATCTCGTCAGGAGAATATCCAAGAGCATATAAAGTTGCAATAATACTACCTGAAGAAGTACCAGAAATTAAATCAAATTTTATATTATATTCTTGGAATGCTTTTAAAGCTCCAATATGTGCAGCACCTTTTACACCACCACCAGATAAACAAAGACCTGTTTTCAAAATATATCACCAATAAAGTGTATTCATAAAAAAAATAAATATACAAAGAAATTTTATTAGTAGTAAATGATAATTTATGGAAAAATTCTGTTAAGTATGATATATTAAAAATAAAAATAGATTATTATAAATAAATATTTAAGATAAGGAGAAGGTATGACAGAAAAAATAAATAATGAATTAGTGGAAATATATTTTTGGGAATAGATGATGATGGTAGAATAATAGGTGTGGATAAACAATGTATTCAAAATATGAAAAGAGATTTTGCAAATTTATGTAATAATGAGCAAAAAATAAATCCAACGATTTATTTAAATATAAAAGATTATTTGATTAATGATAAAACAATATTGCATATATATGTAAATGAAAGTTCTAGTGTTCACAGGACAAATGGAAAAGTATTTGATAGAAATGAAGATGGAGACTATGAAGTAAAACAGGCAGAAAGAATAGCAAATATTTATATAAGAAAACAAGAATTTTATACTGAAAATAAAATTTTTCCATATGCGCAAATGTCAGATTTAAGACAAGATTTAATTCAAAGAGCTAGAAAAATGGCTATCAATAGAAATGGGCAAAGTCATGTATGGGCAAATATGAATGATGAAGAAATGTTAAGGAGTGCTAATTTATATTCGAAAGATTTTGTATCTGGGAAAGAAGGATTGACATTAGCTGCAATTCTTTTATTTGGAAAAGATGAGACGATTTTATCATGTTTACCACATCATAAAACAGATGCAATATATAGAGTAAAAAATTTAGATAGATATGATGATAGAGATGATATTAGAACTAATTTAATAGAAAGCTTTGATAGACTTATGGCTTTTATTGAAAAACACTTGGACGATAAATTTTATATAGAAGAAAACCAAAGAATAGATGTAAGAAATAAAATAGCAAGAGAATTATGTGCTAATATTTTAATTCATCGTGAATTTTCTAATCCGTATCCTGCAAAGTTAATAATAGAAAAATATGATATTAAAACAGAAAATGCTAATAAAGCAAAAATGATTGGAAAAATAAATGTAGATTTTTATGAACCATATCCTAAAAATCCAAAAATCGCAAAAATGTTTAAAGAAATAGGATTAGCAGATGAGTTAGGATCAGGAGTTAGAAATATGACTAAGTATACTAGGATATATTCAGGTGGTATTCCAGAATTTAAAGAAGATGATATATTTAGAACAGTAATTCCAATAAATCTGTCGGCACAAGATAAGGCACAAGATAAGGCACAAGATAAGGCACAAGATAAAATAGAAAATAAAATAATAGAATTTTGTAAAAAAGAAAAGAGTGTTTTTGAAATTATGAGTTATATTGGACATAAAAATAAAACGAGATTTAGAAGAGATTATATTAAGCCTCTTGTAGATAAAGGTTTATTGAAAATGACTATACCAGAAAAACCAACTAGTAAATATCAAAAATATATTTCAAAATAAAAACTACATTTTTTTAAATAAAATATGATTACTCTGAAGAGCAACACATTATAATTAAAATTTACAGTCCTAAGGATTATATATTATGTTGAATAAATTTTTCGGCTCGATATAGAACTTAATAAAAAATATATTGATTTATGCACATGGTTAATATATAATTATTTTTGTAATAAATGGATATAATAATATAAATAAAAATAAAGGAGTGTATAGTATGGTAAAAACAAGAAAAGTTGTATTAGTTGGTACAGGTTTTGTAGGAATGAGCATGGCATATGCATTGCTAAATAGAGGAGGAATAAATGAATTAGTTTTAATAGATATTGCTAAAGATAAAACTGTTGGTGAAGCAATGGATGTATCACATGGTATTCCATTTGCACCTGGAAGTATGAAAGTAAAAGCTGGTGAATATGATGAATGTAAAGATGCTGATATTGTAGTTGTAACAGCAGGATTTCCACAAAAACCAGGACAAACAAGATTAGATTTAGCAAAATCAAATACTCAAATTATGAAAGAAATAACAGAAAGTGTTATGAAAAGTGGATTTGATGGAATATTTATAATTGCAAGTAATCCCGTTGATTTAATGAGTTATGTTGTACAAAAGGTATCAAAATTACCAAAAGAAAGAGTAATAGGTTCAGGTACATTATTAGATACAGCAAGACTTCGTTATATGATAGGAGAAAAATTTGGAGTATCAAGCAAAGATGTACAAGCATATATAATGGGAGAACATGGTGATTCATCATTTGTACCATGGACACATACTTATATAGGATGCAAAAGTTTAATGGAAATATATAAAGAGCAAAATAAAGATGTAAAAGAATTAGAGCAAATACATGTTGATGTTGTAAATGCGGCATATGAAATTATAAATAAAAAGAGAGCAACATATTATGGTATAGGAGTATCTTTAAGTAGATTAATTGAAGCTATATTTAATGATGAAAATGCAGTACTTCCAGTTTCTACATTATTAAATGGTGAATATGGAAATAAAGATATTTATATAGGAGTTCCAGCAATTATAAATAAAAATGGTGTAAAAGAAATTATTCAATTAGAATTAAATAATGAGGAACAAGAGAAATTTAATAATAGTGTTAATACTTTAAAAGAAATGGCTGAATCAGAAATAAATCCAATAATTAATGGATAAAGTAAAAAAATAAAATCCTGTAATTTTATAAAAATTACAGGATTTTATTTTTTTAGAGAATCAAAGTGAGTATTATACAATTTTAAAATTAAACAAGCATATTAGATATTTTAGTAAAAAATTTAATAGAATGGATGTAGGGGCGAACAGTGTTCGCCCGTTCTTCGAAGAAATTGCTTAAAAACATTGTAAAAAAGCAAAAAATAAAATATAATTTTTTGGGGCAAATAGGAGATTTATGAAAGAAAATATTCCCATAAGAAAAAAATTACGATTAGAATACTATGATTATTCAAAACAAGGATTGTATTTTATTACAATATGTATAAAAAATAGAAGAAAAATACTAGGAAAAATTAATAATAATTAAATAGAACTAACAAAAGAAGGAAATGTAGTACAAAACTATATAGAATATATAGTAAAAAAATATAAAAATATAAGAGTAGATGAGCATATAGTTATGCCTAATCATATCCATATGATAATATCAATGGATAATGAATATTGTGTAAATCTTTCTAGAATAATAAAGCAATATAAGGGAAGTGTTACAAAGCAAATTGGATATTCTATATGGCAAAAATCATATTATGAACATATTATTAGAAACGAAAAAGAATATTACAATATAAGGGAATATATACAAAATAATATTATTAATTGGAAACATGACAAATATTTTTAAGTAATTTCTTCGAAGAACGGGCGAACACTGTTCGTCCCTACATCCATTCTATTAAATTTTTTACTAAAATATATAGATACTCTATTTATGCTAATAATTTTAGTGGTTGATACTTTTCATTTACTTGTAAATATAGGGAATATATTGTATAATATCTAAAAAAATGGAGATGATAGCATGACAAAAAAAGATAGAATTTTAACAGGTGACAGACCAACTGGAAATTTACATATAGGACATTATTTTGGTTCATTAAAAAATAGGATAGAGTTACAAGATAAATATGAAACATTTATTGAAGTTGCTGATGTGCAAGCATTAACAGATAATTTTAATAATCCTGAAAAGGTACAAAGAAATGTTAAGGAGATAGTAATAGATCAATTATCAGTTGGAATAGACCCAGAAAAAGCTACTATTTTTATACAATCTATGATTCCTGAGATTGCTGAGTTAACTGTTTTTTATTCTAATCTAGTTACAATTGCAAGATTAGAAAGAAATCCAACTGTAAAAACAGAAATTGCACAAAAAAGAGATATTTTTGGCGAAAGTGTAACATATGGATTTTTAGGATATCCAATTAGTCAAGCAGCAGATATAACAGCATTTAAAGGAACTATAATACCTGTAGGGGAAGACCAATTACCTTTAATAGAACAGTGTAGAGAAATTGTGAAAAAGTTTAATACTATATATGGAGAAACTTTATATATGCCAAAAGCATACTTGAGTACTAATAAGAGAATAAAAGGATTAGATGGAAATGAAAAAATGGGTAAATCCTTAGGTAATGCTATATATTTAAAAGATTCTGATGATGAGATAAGTAAAAAAGTAATGTCAGCAGTTACTGATCCTAAAAGAATAAGAAAAGATGATTTAGGAAATCCAGATGTGTGTATGGTTGCATATTATCATAAATTATTTAGTGAAGATAGTTTAGATAATATATGTGCTGAATGTAGAGGTGGAAAAAGAGGTTGTGTAGCTTGTAAAAAAGAATTGATTGCAAATATAATAGAATATTTTAAACCAATAAGAGAAAAAAGAAAGTTCTATGAAGAAAATATAGAGCTTGTTGATAAGATATTGTCAGATGGAACTAAAAAAGCTAGAGTAACAGCTTGTGAAACAATGAAAGATGTTAAAAAAGCAATGAAAATAGATTATAAAATATAATGAAAGGAGAGTATAGTTTATAACTATACATTTAATAATATGTTTGTTGATTATGCAAAAATAACAATTAAATCTGGTGATGGTGGAAATGGTGCAAGATCTTTTAGAAGAGAAAAATATGTAGCAGCAGGTGGACCAGATGGTGGTGATGGTGGAAATGGTGGGGACATTATTTTTAGAGTTGACCCAGATGAAAACACTTTAATTAATTTTAGATATAATAAAAAATATAAAGCAGAAAATGGTGAGAATGGAAGAGGTTCAAATTGTTATGGTAAAAGTGGAAAAGATTTATATATAGATGTTCCTATAGGAACAGTTGTAAAAGATGCTAAAACAGGAAAAGTTATAGCAGATTTATCAAAACAAGGAGAAGAAAAAGTTGTTTTAAAAGGTGGAAGAGGTGGAAAGGGTAATTCGCATTTTGCAACTTCTACAAGACAAGCTCCAAATTTTTCGCAAGAAGGGGAAAGTGGAATAGAATTAGAAGTTATATTAGAATTAAAATTATTAGCAGATGTTGGACTTATAGGATATCCTAATGTAGGAAAATCTACAATTCTTTCTATGGTAACTTCTGCAACACCTAAAATTGCAGATTACGAATTTACAACAATTCAGCCAAATCTAGGTGTTGTAAAAAATGAATATGGTGATAGTTTTGTTATTGCAGATATTCCTGGAATAATAGAAGGAGCAAGTAGTGGAGTTGGACTTGGAATACAGTTTTTAAGACATATAGAAAGAACAAGATTATTATTACATGTTATAGATATATCTGGATTTTCAGGAAGAGATCCTGTGGATGATTTTTATAAGATAAATGAAGAACTAAAAAAATATAGTGAAAAATTAAGTAAAAGAAAACAAATTATTGTAGCAAACAAGTCTGATATTATGAAGGATGAAAATGATTATAAAAGATTAGAAAAATTAGCTAAAGAAAATGATATGGAAATATATAAAATTTCTGCAGCTACAAATAAAGGATTAAATACATTATTTAATAGAGTATCAGAAGTTTTAAAGGAACTACCAAAAGAAGAATTATATGAAGAAGAAAAAAATACAAAAGTATATACTTTAAATAAAGACAAAGAAGATTTTACAGTAACTAAAAAAGATGGTATGTATGTAGTAGAAGGAGAAGCAATAGAAAAATTATTAAGAAGAGTTAATATGGAAGATAATGAATCATTATATTATTTTCAAAAATGTATAAAGAATCTAGGAGTAGAAGAAAGATTAAAAGCAATGGGGATAAAAGAAGGAGATACAGTTAAGTTTATAATTTGGGAATTTGAATGGTATGATTAAATTAATTAAATATTGAAAACAAAAATGGTATCCAATTAAGGATACCATTTTTGTGGAAGTCATTTCATTGTGGTTATTTTACCATATATATAATATGGTTTGCGTTTTGCATGCTCAATCGCACCAAGAAACTTGAAGTTTACTCCTACAAACCGAGGAATACTAGAGTATGCAATAATTTTCAAATATTTTTCAATTTTTTTTTCTTCCTTCTTTCCATAATCAGATTCATACAAGAAACTCACCATTAAAGAATTGTTTTCTGACTTGTAATTTGGTCTAGCAGCCTTTAATTCTTGAATATATGGCCGAATCGGAATATATTCAAATCTTCCTACTAAGGCTTCCCGAGCAACATTAACTAAAATAGGTACTTGAAGAGTGTATAACATAAGAATGCCTCCCTTATAATAAATAAAAAATTAACATAATTATTATACCATAAAAAATAAAAAATTCAATACTTTATAAATAAAAAAGAGGAGAAATCTAAGGTTAGATTTCTCCTGAGAGATTTTTTAATCAAGCTGTACAATTTTTGCGTATGCATATACGCAATTTGTACGATTTTCACCGTAGTGAATGGTGCCGGCGAAAGCATAACCGGAATCGAGTAACTCATCTCTTTTGGCCTTGTAAGACCTAATGGCCAAATATTGACCATTTCTATATTTTGGATGAGATTGATCATATAATAAAGTAAAGTTTACGATGGGTTTTACCTCACCGAAAACATAATTTTGCCTATTATCAAGAATAAATTCTTGAATGTAATCCGGAATTTTAAAAAATTCCTTTTCGCCGGTACCCACATTGTTTAAATAAAATGTTTGATGTAAAACGTTTTTCATAGTATATCTCTCCTTAAGTAATATTCTTATTGACATAATTATTATACCATAATATTACAAAATGTTCAATATTTTACTGAAAATTTTCTACTGTTAAATTTATTAATTATTAAAAAATTATAATATTTAATAATATTGCCATCAAAAAAGGAAAATCAATTAAGATTTTCCTTTTAAAGAGATAATTAATAATAATTTTCGCAAAGTCTATAGTATATATAAATTGTTTTTTTGCGGTTTTTTAATTTTGCTAAATTGTATTTTTCTTGCAAGTATTTTTTTTCATGTGTAAAAGTTATAACCTCTAAACACATATTATAAAATTTATGATTGCATTTTTTTAAATAAAAAAATATCATTGGGTTAAATTTTTTTGATGGTCTATTGTGTTTTTCAGAAAAAAATATTTTCCGAGTATCGTCTGGAACCCGAAAAACTTCTAAATTTCCACTACCAACTTTTCTTAACCGTACACCTAATAGATTTAATTTTTTAAATTTCATTTAGCAACTCTCCTTTATGAATAAATTAACATAATAAATATTACAACATTTAGATAAAAAAATCAATAAAATAATATATTAAAAGTATAAAAGTTTTGATATAATAATTACTGCAAAAACACGAATTATTACTATACAAAAAGAATTATTATTGTAAATTTTAAAACTATATAAAAATACAAAGGAGGGATGAGTGTGCAATTTGTACATATTGCAGATATTCATTTTGATATACCTTTTTCAACATTGTCAGATAAAAATGGTTTAGATTTAAAAAGAAAATTAGAACAAAGAGATTCTTTTAAAAAAGTAATTGATTATATAAAAAATAATGATATAAAATATTTATTTATATCAGGAGATTTATATGAACAAGAATATGTTAAAGAATCTACTATAGAATATATAAATAAATTGTTTAAAGAAATAGGTAGTACAAAAATATTTATTGCACCTGGAAATCATGATCCATATATAAATAATTCATTTTATAAAAATTATAATTGGAATGATAATGTTCACATATTTAATAAGGAAAATAAAATGTTTAGTTTTGATGATGTGGATATTTATGGTTACGGTTTTGATGATTTTTATATACAAAATTCAGGTGTGGAAAAAATAGAAATAGAAAATAAAGATAAAATTAATATACTAGTAATGCATGCAGATTTAGATGGTGTAAAAAATTCAGAAAAAGCATATAATCCAATATCAAGTAAAGATTTAAATAAAATTGGATTTGATTATATTGCTTTGGGGCATATACATAATACAAACTTTGATAAAAATAAAAAAGCTTTGTATCCAGGATCTCTTACTAGTTTGGGATTTGATGAATTAAGTAAGCATGGGATGATTGTAGGAAATATAGATAAAGAAAACTATAATGTTGAATATATTGAATTGAAAGAGAATGAATTGAAAGAAATAAATGTAAATGTTTCTGAAATTTTAGATATAGAAGAATTAATACAAAAAATAAATGAAATAACTGAAGGAGAACAATTATACAAAATAGTTCTTTGTGGAAAAAGAAAATTTGATATAAATGTTCAAAGAATAAAAGATATCGTTTCAAGAAAAAATTTAATAAAAATAAAAAACGAAACAGTAATAGGATATGATGTGGATAAGATTTCTAAAGAAAATAGTCTAAGAGGATTTTTTGTTAGAGAAGTATTGAATAATAAAAATGATTATACACAAGAGGAAATAGAAAAAGCAATTGAAATTGGACTTGAAAATCTATAGGGAGGTGTAAAATGAAAATTAATAATATACAGATAAATGGATTTGGAAATTTAGAAAATAAAGAAATAAAATTGGAAAAAGGAATAAATTTAATGAATGAAAAAAATGAAAAAGGAAAATCTACATTTATTAAATTTATTAGTGGAATGTTTTATGGAATATCTAAAAATAAAAATGGAAAATCTATTTCTGATTATGAGAAATATACACCATGGAATGCAAAAGATTTTTCTGGTAGATTAGAATATGAATTAGATGATAAAAGTAAATTTATAATATTTAGAGATTTTAATAAAAAGAAAATGCAAATTATGAATGAAAAAGGACAAGATATATCAGGTGAATATGATGTGGATAAAACTAGCGGAAGCAAGTTTTTTTATGAGCAGACAAAGATGGATGAAGAATTATTTGAAAATACACTTATGATTAAACAAGGTGAAACAAAATTAGATAGTAAACAACAAAATATATTAATACAAAAAATAACTAATTTAGTTTCAACAGGTAATGATAATATTTCATATCAAAAAGCAAAAGAAAAAATTAATAAAAAATTAGTAGAAGAAATTGGAAGTGAAAGAACAACCAATAGACCAATAAATATACTAAATGATAAGATAAAAGAAGTAGATAAAAAAACAAATAAGATAAAAGAATATAAAAATACATTAGAAGAAAATGAAAAAAATAAAAAAAGAATAGAAAAAGAAATTGAAGAAAATACTAAAAAATTAGAAATATATAAAAGTATGAAATTAAAACTAGATAGCTTAGAAGATGAAAGAGAGAAATTAAAAGTAAATATTGATATGAAAAATGAACAGAAAAAAGAATTAGAAATATTAAATAATCAATTAAGAGAAATATTAAAAGAAGAAAACAAGATATCAAAAAAGAAAAATAAATCTATGTTCTTTTTGTGTTTATTCTTAATTATTGTTGGAATTATGTTTTTCTTTATAAATTATCTGGGAAAAAATATTATATTAATTGTAGGAGCTTTGATAATTGCAATTGGTGCAATTACTACAATATATGATTTTATAAAAAAGAATATGGATAAGAAAAAAATTGTAAAATCCAAAGAAGATTTAATGGTAAAAATAAATACTATAAGAGAAACTGTTGATAAGTTAAGTAATGAAATTAAAAGTAAAGAACAAAAAATTGATGTACAAAAACAAATTGAAATGGAAAATATGCAAAGAGAATATACAACAGGAATTTTAAAAGAAGATTCTAATGGAGTATTAAATATTTCTTATGATAGGATAGTAATGGAAATATGTGAAAAGGAAGATAAAATTTCTGAAGCTAAAATAAATTTGAATACCGTAAATTTTGAGAAAAATAGAATAGAAAAAGAAATAAAAAATATTGGAGATATAGAAAAGGAAAGAAAAGAGATAGATGAAAAAAGAAAAGAAATAGAATCATTAGAAAAATCAATAAAATTAGCTCAGATGTGTTTAGAAGATGCATATGAGAAATTTAAAGAAAATTTAGGACCTAATCTTAAAAATAATATATCAAATACTGTAGAAAAGATTTCAAGTGGAAAGTATAATAATATTTATTTAAATGATAAAAATGAATTATTATTAGAATTAAAAAATGGACAAGTAATACCTGTTGATAGACTTAGTATGGGAACAATTGATCAAATATTTTTGGCTTTGAGATTTAATATATTAAAAGAAACAATAAAAGAAAATATGCCAATAATTCTAGATGAGGTATTTGCTTATTATGATGATGAAAGATTAGAAAATGTATTAAAATTTTTAAATAGAGAATATAAAGATAATCAAATTATAATATTATCATGTTCTAATCGAGAAAAAGATATTTTAAATAAATTAAAAATAGAGTATAATCAGATAAAAATATAAAATTTACGAGGGGGGAGATTAAATGATAAAAATATATAATACTAATGAAGCTACTAGCAAATTAGAAGAAGTAAAAGAATATAAGAAAGGTGCATGGATAAGTTTAGTTTCCCCCAGCGAAGAAGAAATACAAGAAGTATGCAATGCAATAGATTTAGAAGAAGAATTTTTAAGATATCCACTAGATTATGAAGAGAAGGCTAGAATTGATAAAGAAGATGAAAATGTTTTATTTATAATAGATGTTCCAATTATAGAAATGGATAAGGATAATAAAGTATATACTACTATGCCTTTAGGAATGATTGTAGTAAGAGATGATTATTTTGTTACTGTTTCTTTAAAGCCTAATAGGGTTATAAGTAATTTTGAAAATGGTGTAATAAAGGGATTGTACACATTTAAGAAGACTAGATTTATATTACAAATTTTATATTCAAATGCTTCATTATATTTAAATTTATTAAAGCAAATAAATAGAGAAACTGAAATAGCAGAAAATGTATTACAAAAATCTATGAAAAATAAAGAATTGATAAAATTGTTAAGTATGGAAAAGAGTTTGGTGTATTTTACAACATCACTTAAATCAAATGAAGCTGTTATGGAAAGAACTTTAAGAGGAAGAATTGTAAAATTATATGAAGAAGATGAAGACATACTAGAGGATGCAATAGTTGAAAATAAGCAGGCAATTGAAATGGGAAAAATATATAGTGACATATTAAATAGTACGTTGGATGCATATGCTTCTATCATTTCAAATAATTTAAATACTGTAATGAAGAAACTTACATCTGTAACTATAGTACTTTCTATACCTACAATGATAGGTAGTTTTTGGGGAATGAATATAGTGCTTCCACTTACTAGCAATCCATTTGCATTTCCTATGATAATATTATTTGCTATTTTTATTTCTTTCTTACTAGCATTATGGTTAAGAAGAAAAGGAATGTTTTAATATAATTAGTAAATAGTTTTTTGTAAAGATATAAAAAAATAGAGATGTATGGGAGAACAATGTTCTCCCAATTTGTGAATTAATTCCTATAAATAAAAATTTTTTCAAACAATTTTTCCATCTTCTATTTTTATGATTCTATCAGCTAATTTTGCAATTTCTAAATTGTGTGTAATCATTATAATTGTTTGATTATATTCTTTATTAGCTTTTTTTAATAATTGGATAATTTCATTACTTGATTTAGAATCTAAATTACCAGTTGGTTCATCTGCTAAAATTATTTTTGGCTCTATCATCAAAGCTCTACCTATAGCTACTTTTTGTTGTTGACCTCCTGAGAGTTCATTTGGTAAATGTTTTCTTCTATTATCTATATTTAAAAACTTAATTATATTATCTAATTTTTCTTTATCTACTTTTTTCCTATCAAGCTCTATAGGTAATAATATATTTTCTTCTACATTTAATGTGGGAATTAAATTAAAAAATTGATAAATTATCCCTATTTTTTCTCTTCTTAGTATTGTTAATTCTTTTTTACTCATTTCATACATACTTTTTCCATAAAAATATACTTTGCCACTAGTGGGTTTTTCAAGTCCTGCAATTGTGTGTAAAAGTGTAGATTTACCACTTCCTGATGGGCCAATTACTGCTATAAATTCTCCTTCTTCTACTTCAAAAGATATATTATTTAAAGCAATAACTTGAGCTTCATCTTTTCCATAAATTTTACTTACATTTTCTACTTTAAAAATATTCATTATTTTTCTCCTACATTTTTATTTGTTTTTTATAAATTTTGTTGAAATTAATGTTATAAATAAAGATATTATAAATAACAATATAACAAATATTCCAATACTACTAAATGGTATTAGTAATTCATTTAATTTTATAATTTTTTCTATATATTTTATAATAGCATATATTATAGGTATTGATAAAATTATTGAAATTATAGTAGCTTTTATGAAAATATAAAAACATTCATATAGTAAAACCATATTTATATTTTCATTAGTGGCACCTATATTAGATAATACTTTAAATTCTTGCTCTCTTTCACATAAATTTGCATTTATGATATTAATTGTACTAATTACTCCTATTACTATAATTGTAAATATAACAATTTTTAATATCAATTGTAATATGTTAATATAAATTATCTTTTCTTGGTTATCTAAAGAGTAATAATTTGCGGAAATTTCGATATTTTGCTCTTTTTTAACATCTTCTATATAATCTGAAAACTTTATTACATTCTTACATTTAACTTTAACATGTATTGTATCATCCATATCTGCAAAACTCATCCAAGTTACTATATGGTCTTTATTTTGTGAAATATAATTATTTAGATTTTCTTCTATTTTATTATAAGAATTCATATTAACAAAAACAATTGGAACTCTAAATTGATTTCTAAATTCCTTGAATCCTTCTATTAAATCATTAGAAAGAACAAATTCTCTTTTTAAATTTTCATTATCAATTATTTTATATTCTAGTTCATCTTTTTCTAAATAACTAACACTACCATCTATAATACTTAGGTTCAAATTATTTGAATTAAATACTTGATTATATTTATAAGTAAGTTCATCTTCACCTTCATTCATTATTATATTATTATAAATAATATAATCTCCATAATTTGCATTTAATTTATTTATATTATCAATATATATTTTATTTTCTAATCCTACTAATGCTATTGGTATACTTTTTTTATTATTTTTATATGTTGTGGCTATATTATTTGTTTCAATTGCACTTTCTGGTTCAACCAAAACAGTAACACCCATCATTTTATATTCAATATAATCTATTTCATCTCCGGATGTAGTAACATAATTGTTAAGTACAGATTTGTAATCAGTATTACTTTTATTAAATGTTAATACAGCATCAACATCATAATCAGTTGCTAGATTAGATGTTTCTTTTTCATAATTTATATATGTACTTACTGCAATATATGAAGTCATACAAATTACAAGTAAAATGGTTATAACTCTGTATTTATTCTTATTTCTTTTTAAATTTATTAAACCTAGTTTTCCTTCTATTGGAAGCATTTTTTCTAAAATAGAATTTCTTTTTTTGTATTTTATTTGCTTATTATTTCTTAAATCTTCAATTATAGATACAGTACTTGCTCGTATACTTGGAATAATTGCAGATATATAAATATTAAATAATATAATAATTAATGCTAAAATTATATATTGCATACTAAATGCTAATTTAAAACTGTATGTTGTAGTAGATAAAATATTATTTAACATATCTAAAATAATATTTGTACCAAATACAGAAAGTAAAGCCCCTATAATAATTCCAAATATTCCTATAATTGATGCTTCTTTAAATACCATCTTTAGTATTTGACCTTCAGTTGCACCAATACTGTTTAGTATAGCATATTCTTTTTTCCTTTCATTTATAGTTATTAAAAATGCATTATATAATATTATTATAAAGAAAATTGAAAAAGATAGTAAAATAAGTATTATCATTATGTCTATAGCATATGAAAGGTTTAATACACTTCTATATATAAGAGTATTCTTTGATGTATCTGCATAATCTAAATCTGCTCCCATTAATCCATATACAGT
The DNA here is from genome assembly GCA_944386645.1 of uncultured Clostridia bacterium. Taxonomy (GTDB): domain Bacteria; phylum Bacillota; class Clostridia; order TANB77; family CAG-508; genus CAMCHB01. The sequence goes on from CALXBW010000015.1 coordinate 24,929, forward strand.
AAGTAATTTATCGTTGAACTCACACTTTGTTTCTACATCTGTAAAAGAAAATCCCAATGTTTGTATTATATCTGTTGAATATTTATATGTTTGTTTTACATTATCATATTTAATATATACATTTATGCTATTGTTGTTATCAAATGGATTATGTATTTTATCTAATTCTTTTAAGGGTTCTTCATCATTTTCTTGTACATAAATTTTATTAATATATTCTTTATCTTTTATCTTATTGAAACTATCTCTATCCAAATCTTTTATAATAAAATGGTAGTCATTATATTGCGTATCTATATTTTCATTTATACCATTTCTAATACTAGATATTACTAATAATGTAGTTAATATAAGAAATGTGCATAATGCTATTGATATAGTAGTAAATATTGTTCGTTTTATATTTATTTTCATATTATTAAATAACAATTTTGTTTGTATCTTCATATTTTTCTCCTAATTTACTAATATTTACTTTTATGTTTATATCATATAATCCATTTTTTTACAAGATTCTACAAGTAATTATTATAAATATAAAAAAATAAAATGTGAAGTTCAAAATATGAACTTCACCAAAATAAGATATAGATGTGCAAAACAACAATAAAACATTAACTATTAAATTCTAGCCATACTTTATTATGACCACTTCCTGAAACAAAATCAACCGTTACATCATATATACCAGTATCTAGAGGATTAAGATATGATGTTGAACGCCATGTATCATCGGCAATTGTAGTAAAACTTCTTGACTCGCCAGTACTTCTATGGGTAATTCGAAAAATAACATTACCACCAGAACCATTAACACGGTATCTGATTGTTTTTGGATTACCACTATTAATACTTAATGGACTTAAAGTTTTGCCTTTTGAAATAGTACCTTCATAGTAGTATGTTGCAAAAACTGCTCTTGGTTGTATTGTATTATAAACAACTTCATTACCTACTATATTTTTCGGCTGTTCAGCAGCCATTGATGTTGCAGAATTACCTGCAAGTAATGCCACAGCCAAGGTAGATGCTAAAATTAATTTTGAAAGTTTTTTCATGATGTTTTCCTCCTATAATTTATGCACACCTATCTTATTTTTACTAATAATATTCTCATATAATTAGCACGATTGAGATTATATCATTCTATAAGGTTTGAGTCAATATCTTTTTGAAAAAAATTACATTTTTTTATAAAATTTTTTCCAGATATATGTAAAATCAACAACTTATGTAGTTATAGAAATGTTAAAAAAATATATATACCGACATACAAAAAGAATTAATATTTTATGTGCTTTCTTTTAAAATTTATTTAAATTATTAATTTTCTAAAAATCATCTCCAACTATATTTGCAATATTATTTTTTGCGTCTACTAATGTATTATATAAATTTTTTGATATAGATTTTGTATTTGTTGTTTCATAATTATTTATATATTCATTTATATCTAATATTCTAAATTTTTGTGAGCTTACTGATGTGTCTTTGTAGAAATATGTTGGGTAATATCCAATATTATCAATTGTTATTGTTTTATTTCCTTGCTCATCTATGTGTTTTGTTAATTGAATTTTTAATATTATTGATGAAGTTGTGTTTTCCTTTGTTTGATCTGCCATAAAATTACCTAATGAATATGCAACGAAACAATCTTTTTTTGTACCATCTTCTAATTCAATAGTTTTTTTATGCATTGATTGAAGCACATGTGGATGATTTCCTATTATTATATCTACACCGTTTTGAAATAGAAAATCTGCAAGTTCTTCTTGCTGGCTTGATTCGGTAGTAGCATATTCTGTACCCCAATGCATGCAGGCAATTATAACATCGACATCTTCATTTTTTATATTATCTAAGTTAGATTTAATTTTATCTTTATCTGTTAAGTTTATACAATAATCTTTACCATTAGGTACTGGAATTCCATTTGTTCCATATGTATATGAAATAATTGCAATTTTAACTCCATTAACATTTTTTATTAAAGTTTTTTCAGAGTCTTCTTGTGATGCAAATGTTCCGAGTGTGGCTTATATTTTGTTCATCTAAAAATTTCAATGTTGAAACTAGTCCATCATATCCTTTATCTAAACTATGATTATTTGCTGTAGAAAGAACATCAATTCCTAAATCTTTTAAATTTTTAGCTAATTGTTCTGGTGTATTAAATGTTGGATATCCACTATATTTTCTTTCTTCTCCTGCAAGTGTTGTTTCAAGATTTCCTATTGTTAAATCTGAGTCTTCAAAACGAGATTTTATTTCTGAAAATACATATGAAAAATCATAGGTATCATTAGATGAATCATAGGCATCTTTATATTGAGTGTTTTGACACATTATATCTCCTATTGCTGTTATATTAATTGTGGTATTTTCTGGTTTAATAGTATTTTCGGTTTGAGCAGTACTATTTGTATTATTTGCAGGAATGATAGGAGCATTATCATCTTGTAACATATCTGCAGGAATATTATATTTAAATACAAATAAAAGCACACATAAGAACACAATAGATATTAAAGTCATTACTCTATTAAAAATATCAAATTTCTTTTTTTCATTTTTGTTCATTTAGATTTACCTCCACTTTCATTAATGTATAGGAATTATAACATTAAATTGAGTTCCTTTATTTAATTCACTAGAGAAAGTTATATCTCCATTGAAATGTGCTTTAATATTAGAATAAGACATAAATAAACCTAAGCCAGTACCGTTTTTTCCTTTAGTTGTAAACATTTCATTAAATAATTTATTTTTTGTTTCTTCTGTCATTCCACAACCATAATCTCTAACAGATATAATTAAGTTATTACCCTTAGTATTGATTATTAAATCTATTTGAGAATCTTCTTTACCATTGTAAGCTTGTATAGCATTTGAAATAATATTATTAATTACTTGTACTAAACTATTAAGATTACCCTTTACTTTTAATTCTGGATTTGTATTATTAATTACATTAAGATCTACTAAAGCATTTTTTAGTTCATGTTTCATAAGAAGAGATACCTGTTTAATTACTTCTTCAGTGGTAAAACTATCTTGATTATTTTCAGAAAAAGTAACAGCTTGTCCTTTTACAGCAGTAATTATATCAGACATATATGATGTATAATTTCTTATTTTGCTAATCCATTCTTGCATCTCATTTGCAATTTCATGATGATCTTGTACTGTAACATTAGGATCACTAATAGAACTTTTATATTCTTCTATTAAATCAGATAGTCCTTCTGTTGCACCAGAAATAGACATTATAGGTGTTTTTAAGTTATGGGCAATTCCACCTATTAATTGACCAAGAGAAGCTAAACGTTCTCTTTCCATTAATATTTCTTGATTTTGTTTTAATTGGTTTACATTATTTCTAGTCATTTCTTGTGTTTTATTAAAAGCAATTATTAAGTTACCCATTTCATTTTCAGTTGTTACAGGTAATGTTTTGGTTAATTCATCATTATTTTTATCACTGATTTTTTCTAGCCTTGTAGTAACATTTTTGATATCACGTGAAAGTGAGTAACTAATGTAAATAAGTGTTAATGATATAATACATAAAAGTACAATATCTGAAATAACAATAAATTTAAACAGAGTCATTTGAACTGTGCTATATATTACACCTACATAAATATCTCCAATCCCTGTATAATTGATTTTTTGAACATAACCTTCTTTATCTAAACAATAATAATCATATGTTCTTCCACCTTGAGCTTCAGATTTTTCAAGAGAGTATTTAATAAAGAAAGGAGATAGTTGTGATCCATCTTCAGTTATATATTCACCATTTGTATTCAATAAAAAGAATGTATGTGAAGAATCCATTCTATCCATATTTTTTAATTTATCAATAATTGTATAAATATCATTATATTCATCATTAGTAAAATATCTATTAAAAGCAGTTTTGTAAGATTTATAATAAATATCTCCAGTTTTTTCAGCTGCTTTAGTATAACAAACTAAAGAAGTAAAAAATAATGCTACAATTATAAGTGGCATAAGTTGCATTATTAAGATAACTGCAAGTGATTTATTTTTTCTAATTTTTGTTTCGTTTTCTATTTTTCCACTTATCTCTGGAAATTGTTCATGTAATGCTATAAGAATTTTTTTGAATTGAGACTGAGAAAAAACAAAGCATAATACAGCACCAAGTGTAAAAAATAAAATATATATTAAACATATTTTTATAATAGTTAAAATATATGCTTGAACGAACAAAAAAGTAATTGGCATTAATATTAGTGGTAATAAAATTTCCAAATAATATAGAAGGTAAGGGGTATTTAAGCATAACCCCCTAACCTTTCTTATAGAAGTTTCAATATATTTTTTGTCTTTTGTATCATTCAATTTATTTATTATATTGTTAATTCTGCTCAATCGTATTAATAATATAACCAAACTAAAGAAAGAAAATAATATTACAATCATTAAGTATTGTTGTGTATATGTTAATCCATCTAAAGAAATTTGGAATGCATTATTAATACTATCTGGTGGATAGTTTAATATTATAGGCAATAATGGATATAATATTAAAACTATTATAAAAGGTATAAATAAATAAAATAAAAATATTTTAGTAGTACTTTTAATATGAAATTTAGTCATATATTCATCTCCTGTTTATTTTGTCATAAAATTTTCTAAAGTAATTATCATCTATTTTAGGCCATGACATATTTATCGTTTTCATACAATTTATAGTAAAATCTGAATTTATTGATATATTAGAATCATCTGTAATAATATCACTTGTTATGTCATTTATAATGCCTAAAATATTATCTTTATTATTTGTTTTCTTTAAAAATCTGTAAAATTCATCATCTGGAATTATATCAATATGATAACCTAATTTATTAAAATATTCTAGTATTTCTCCAAATTTTAATTTATTATTATTTAAAATATGAAAAACTTTATTGTAACTACTTTTATATAAAGAAAAATTAACTATAATTTTAGCACATAAATCAACAGGAGAGAAATCCACTTCTAAATTTGAAAGAGATTCAGGAAATTTTCCTAATTGTATAAAAGAATCTAGTCTATTATAAAAAGCATTTTGTTTATAGTTTTCTTGGAATTGGCCATCAGAGAATCTTGCCATAATGTTCCCTAATCTATAAACGCAAACTTCTAACCCTTTTTGCATAGCTTTATATACGTTATATTCTGCTTCAAATTTAGTTTTTATATAGATATTATCCTCATAATTTTGTCCTATATATAAAGATGATTCATCAAAAATTTCAACATGATCAATATTTGGAATATTATTGCCTGAAACAGATATGGTTGAAATATAGTTTAATCTGGTTTTAAATTTTTTACAAAATTCTAGAACATGATTTGTACCATCTATATTTATCCTGTTAAATGTTTCTGAATCACCATAATGATCAACTCTTGCTGCTGAATGAATAACTGTATCTATTTTATGTCCTAGTTTATTATAATAATTAAGAGGAATATTTAAGTTTTTATTTATTATATTTCCTTTAATAATAAAGACTCTTTTATTTAATAAAGGTGTAATATCTTCATCAAAATAAAATTTATATTTATTAATTATTCTGTCTGTAGCATCAACATTATTTTTATCTCTAATTAAACAATATATATTAGTATTTGTGTTTTTTATTAAATCATAAAGAATATGAATTCCTAGATAACCAGTTGCACCAGTTAATAGAATATTTTCCATTGTTACTTTTTCATCGGAAAAATCATTATCAAAATTATAATAAATATTTTCTTTTAAAACTTTATGTAATGGATGCTTAGATTTCATATTATCATTAATATTTCTTATAGTTTTATACTCATAAAAATCTTGAATATTTACTTTATAATTTTTTTCTAATAAGTCTATACTTACTTTCATTAATGTTAAAGAATCTGCACCTATTTCTAGAATATCATCATCAATACTAATATTATAAATATTTAATGATTCTTCTAAAATATTTTTTAAAGTTCTTTCAAAATTGTTTCTAGGTGGGGCATAGTTTTCAGTAACATCTATATTAAGTTTTTTAGCAAGTAGAGCTTTTCTATCTGTTTTTCCATTATGGTTAAGAGGAATTTTATCTACAAAAGCAAAGATGTTAGGAATCATATATTCAGGTAATTTATCCTGCAAGAATTCTTTTAAATCTCTAGGTGTTAATTTAGCAGGAGATACTATAAAAGCAATTAACTGAACATCTTTATCATTATTTTTCTTAGGTAATACAACGCATTTACTGATTAGAGGATGTGATAAAAGTTTTTCTTCAATTTCTCCAAGTTCAACTCTAAAACCTCTTAATTTTAATTGATTATCCATTCTTCCTTTATAATATAGATTACCATCTTCTGATAAGTATCCACTATCACCAGAAAGATAAATTTTTTCACCTGGGATATAAGGATTTTCTACGAATTTTTGTTTATTTAAATCATCTCTATTTAAATATCCCTTACATATACCAGGACCAGCTACACATATTTGACCTTCTACATTATATGGTAATAGATTTAAATCATTATTCATAATATATACTTTTAATGTTGGAATTGGAACACCAATATTAGAAGAAGGTTTTTCCATGTCATGTTGGCTTAATTCCTTAAATGTAACGTGTACAGTTGTTTCTGTGATTCCATACATATTAATTAATTTTGTGAGATTATATTTTTTAGACCAATTTTTTATAAGTGTTGGATTTAATGCTTCTCCTCCAAAAATTATATATCTTATAACTAAATCACTATCTTCTCTTTTTAATTCTGCATCTAGCAAATTGTAAAAATAAGTTGGTGTTTGGTTTAGTACAGTAACTTTTTCTTTACGTAATAAGTCTAAAAATTCATAAGGATTTTTAGAGGTACTTTCAGGTACTAAAACAAGTTTACCACCATATAGAAGTGCTCCATACATTTCCCAAACAGAAAAATCGAATGCAACAGAGTGAAACATTGTCCATACATCATTGGAAGTAAAGTCAAAATCAAAATCATCATTTTTCATAAGTCTTACGACATTTCTATGTGTTATCATAACTCCTTTTGGATTTCCTGTTGAACCTGAAGTATATATAATGTAAAGTAGATCATCTGGAGAAATTTTAGTATCTAGATTTTCTATATTTTCATTATTATATATGTTAGAATTATCTAAATCTATTAAAAGTGTATCTATTTCAATAGATTCATCTTTTGAGTCATTATTAGTTAGTAATATTTTAGCATTACTATCTTTTAACATAAAATTTATTCTATCATGAGGATATGATAAATTAATAGGCAAATAACAAGCACCAGCTTTTATAATAGCAAGTATACCAATTATCATTTCTAATGATTTATTAAGTCTAAGAGCTACAATAGAATTATTAGTAATTCCATTTTCTTTTAAGTAGTGTGCTAGTTGATTTGCTTTATTATTTAGTTCTTTATATGTTAATGTTTTACCTTCATAAGTTATAGCAATATTATTTGGTGTTAAAAGTACTTGCTTTTCAAAAAGACTAACAATATTTTCTTTGTCTGGATATTTTGCTTCTGGTTTATTAAAATCATATAATATATGATTTATTTCTGGTTTTGTTAATATATCTATATTTTTTATTATAATATCAGGATTTTCTAATACTTGTTCAAGCATATTTAGTATGTGATTATGTAATACTGTTATTTCTTTTTCTGAAAATGCTTGAATTTGATAATCATAATAAACACTAACTTTATTGTCATCCATATCACAAATATGAATATTTAATGGTTCTAAAATATATCCATTAAAACTCCAAATCCTAGAATAATCTATTTTATTTTTATCAAAGCCAATGTTTGAGTTTTGGTATGATAAAATAAAATTATATAGAGATTCACTTGTATTAAATTTTTTTCTTATATATTTTAATAAATGCATATATGGGTATTTTTGATGTCTAAAGATATTTAATTCTTGAACTGAAATATTTTTTATAAAGTCACTAAATTTAATTGAATTTTCGACGATGATATTAAAAGGTAATGTATTAATAAACATTCCCATAGTTTCTTTTTCTTTAATATTTTTTCTATTTAAAATAGGCGAACCAAAAACTATATTATCTAAATTAGTTGTTTTATTTAGATAAATACAGTACATACCTAAAAAAAGATTGAATAAAGAAATTCGATGTTCAGTGCAAAAAGTATTTATTTTATTTGCTAAATTACTAGGCAGTTGAAATTCCTTTCTAATAGCTCTATAGTCATGAGATACATTTTTATAATTAGGGCAAAAAGAAGCTATTTCAGGAATAGAATCTGAATATTTTTCTTCCCAATACTTTTTATCTGTGTTAAATTTCTCACTGTTAACATAATTATTTTGTGAATCGATAAAGTCTATATAAGAATTATTTTGAGATGTCTCAATAGGAATATTATGAGTTAAATCATAATAGTGTGATAAAATTTCGTTGCCTAAAGAACAACCTGACCAAGAATCTAAAATTAAATGATGTGCAATACCAATGAAGCCACCAGTTCCGTTAGAAAATTTAAAAATTTTAAAATTAATTAATGGAGAATCAATGATTTTAAAGGGTTGACTAGCCAGTAAAGAAGATTTTTTCTTTAAATCTGCTTCACTTTTTACATTAAAGATATCAATATCAAAAGGAATATAATTTGTAACATACTGCTTAGCTTTTAGTAAAGAATCTAAAGTTATTTGTATTCTCATACCATCATTCTTTTGTACAAACAAATTAATCGCTTTTTTTAAAGCGTCAACATCAATAACCTCATTAATGATTACAGTTCCTGTTATATTATTAATAGATGTATTACTACAAAATTGCTCAGTATACCAAATCAATTTTTGAGGATTTGTTAAATCATACAATTTTTTTTCCATAATTATACCATCCATTTTTTATAAAATTATATCTATTGTACAACAAAATTATGTAAAAATAAAGAGTTTTTTGGAAAAATATATCAATTTTATGATTTTTTGGGTGTTTTATTAGAAAAATAAACCATATAAGATTAAAATTAAATAAAAAAATAGGAGCAATATGCTCCTATTTTTTGGATTCACCTATAAATCTTTACATATTCTTCAAATCTATAGATGGCGACTTTTAAATCTATTTCTGCTGCACACAAAACATAAATTTGTTTCACTGCTTTAGAAAATATTAAATCTATCTTTTCTACAGGGTTATGCTGCAAAAGATATTTAATTTTTTCACCATAAGTGAATTGTCTTTGTGTAAAATTATGAAAAACATAATTTTTTGCATCAGTTTCTAACGGAATATCAGTTTTAGGAATTTTTGTATTAGTATCAAATTCTTTTAGAACATATAATACATCTTCCTTCACTCCTTGGACTATTTTAAGTTCATGCTCCAGTTCGTTTAAATATTCTTCTGGATTGGCTAACGCCCGATCTTCCTTATATGATGGATCAGGTGAACCATACATAAAGTCATCCAAAGCTTGAACATGTTGTGCTACATGTCTTATTGTGTGATAATTCCTAAATTTAATTGTCATTTTTAAATCCTCCTTAAGTATATTGATATATGTCAATGACAAATGGTATTATAAGATAAATTAAAGTAAAAGTCAATACATTATGTAAAAAATAATATTAGTTTTTACTTTAAACAAAGTTATTTGTTTAAAGAGTAAGAAAAGAGGATATAGGAACTTAACCTTGTTGTATAGGAAATTTCTTTTGTTCTTTTTTATTGCTTACGCTTGCTAACCAGCAAGCTATTAATAAAAAAGTGAAAGTATAGTAGTTTTTGTTCTACTGTACTTACACAAAATTAATAATTATTTACTGTCATATTATAATTATATTCTACTTCTTTTTCTGTTAAAGGTCTGTTATATACTCTTGATGCATATATATCACCATAAAATGGATATTTATAATTCTCCTTATCTGTGGATGGATTTATAGT
>CALXBW010000016.1 GCA_944386645.1 uncultured Clostridia bacterium
TATATTCTTTATATTTCTTTTATTTTTATTTGCCTTATTTCTTCTACCCTTTAATTCTACAATCTCTATAGGTGTTAATTCATTTCTTTTCAGCTTATATAATAAAGAATTTTTACTTATATCTTCTACTTTATTCTTTACTATATTGCCTAATTTATCAATAGCTTTATATAAGTATAAAGGCATTAATTTTCACCTCTTTGCTAATTTGATTTTCTTATTTTTAATTGCATTATTGTCCTATTTAACACATCTATATTTTTTTCCTCTATTTGAGCCTTAGCTTGTTCTAAAGAAATCTTATTTTTTACAAATAAATTTGCTAAAGAATTTATTAAACTAATACTTCCTTTTTCAATACTACTTTGCATAGAATCTTCTATTTCAGAAACACTTAATTTTTCTTTTCTTATGCATCCTGCTATTACATTATCTACAACCATTACTTCTGGTACCATTATCAATTTATTTTCTGGATTGGTTAATAATCTTTGTGAAATAACTAATTTTAATAATGTAGCTATCAAATATTTTACACTTCCTTGATCACTAATATCATAAAAGTTAATCATCCTATCAATAGTTTCTGCGCATGATCGTGTATTCAAAGTTCCTATAACTAAATGTCCGGATTCAGCCATTTCGATTGCTGCATCCATTGTTTCTCTATCTCTAATTTCACCTATTACTAATATATCACAGTCTTCTCTTAAAGAATTTTTTACACCATCACTAAAAGTCAAAACATCTTTACTTAAGCCAACTTCTTTTTGTACAATAACAGATTTTTTTGATTTGTGTGTATACTCAATAGGATTTTCTAATGTAAGTATTTTTCTATTTTGATTTTCATTTATTTCATTTATCAATGCATTTAACGTAGTTGTTTTTCCAGAATTTGTCTTTCCTGTAACTAGCATTAGCCCCTGTGGCTGAAATGTCATTCTTCTTACAATATCTGGAACTCCTAATTCTTCAAATTTAGGCAATTCAGACTTTATTATTCTCAAAGTTACAACTGGTATATCATTAGATAATGACATATTTGCTCTTAAACGTATATCTCCATACATATATGAAAAATCTAATCTTCTTTGCTTTTTAAATAAATTATCCTTTTCTATATTTCCTCTTATAAAAAAATCATATACATCTAACATATCTTCATTTTTTATTACATCACCTATTTCAGATTCAATAAGTGATCTTGCTATTCTTAACATAGGCTTTATTCCTGATATTAAATGTACATCTGATGCATCTTTTTTTATTGCCTCATCCAATATTTTTTCAATTTGTACCATTTCTATTTCCTCCTATTCTAATAAAAAATTATTTTCCTATTTAATTCATCTAAAGTTATCTCACCATCTAAAACTTTCCCTATTCCATCTACTATAAGAGGTCTATATCCATCTTTTATAGCTTGTTTTCTTATTTCAATTGTTGAAGCATTATTTATAATTAACTCTTTCATATCTTCTTTAATTTCTAAAACTTCAAATACTCCTGTTCTACCATAAAAACCTGTATTATTACATTTAGAACATCCCTGTGGTTCAAATGTATATTTACCATTAAAATCGACATTAATCCCATATTTATTCATTATAGAATTAATTATATCTTTTTCTTCTTGTGTATATTCCCTTTGTTTCGCACATTCTCTACATATTTTTCTTACAAGTCTTTGTGAAACTGATACTGCTAAAGTACTTGCAATATCATAATTAGAAACACCCATTTTTCTAAGTCTTGTTACAACTTCAATGCTATCTATAGTATGGATTGTAGACAATACATAATGACCTGTTTGTCCAGCTTGCATAGCTATTTCTGCAGTCTCTCTATCTCTTATTTCACCAACTAAAATTATATCTGGATCTTGTCTTAAGACAGTTCTTAGCGAATCTGAAAAAGTATTTTTAGCAGCTATTTCTATTTGATTTAATCCATTTATTCTAATTTCTACTGGATCTTCTATTGTTGTTATATTTATATTAGGACTGTTTAATAAATCAATAATACTATAAAGACTAGTAGTTTTTCCTTCTCCTGTTGGTGCAGCAATAATAGTAATACTATTTCTCTTATTAAATATTTTTCTTGTCTCCATTATACCTTTTCTAAATCCTAATTCATTTAAAGCTTGTATATCTGTATTTTTCTTCAATAACCTAAGTACAAATTTTTCACCATAAACATTTTTTTGTGAAGATACACGTATATTATAATCTGGATATATTAATATTCTTCCATCTTGTGATTCTTGTTTTTCTTGATGCATATTAGATATTGCTTTTAATCTTCCTATTATCTGATTTTGTTTATCCTTTTCAATATTTGCAACAGTTATAAGTTCTCCATCAATTCTATATCTAACTCTTATAACATCATTTTGTGGTTCAATGTGTATATCACTTGCTCTTTTATCAATTCCATTTTTTATTATATTATCTATTAATGATGTAACATCTCTTATATTCTCTATCCTATCACTTGTTTTTCCTTCTAAAAATTTTAAAACATCTTCAATATTTGTTGCAAAAGTTATATATCTTTCCATAGTAAGACCTTTATTTAGTAATAACAATCTTACAGTATCAATAGCACGTTTATCAGATGTATCTGCAAAGCATACCCTTACTCTGCCATTAATTATATCAAAAGGTACTGCCATACATTGTTTAGCTACATCCAATGATATATAATCTACAACATTTATAGCTATATCACTTGGCTCTAAAATGATAGCTTTTTCATCTAATATTTCCCCCATAACTTTTATTAATGAATAGCTATCACATAGCCCCAATATATTTATTATATCACCTAATTTCCTACCTGGATGTTCTTTCTGATACTCTATAGCTTTGCTAACATCATTTTCATCTATCAAACCTCTTCTTACCAATTCAACCCCAATAGGTAATTTATTTTTTCCTTCCATCTATATCACCTCTCAATTATATTTCAATAGGTCCATAAATACTATTATTTAAAATTTTTGATACATTATTTGAATCCAATTCTGATAAACTTATCCAAATTCCTGATTTATTATTTGAAAATTCACTTGGCACTACATATCCTGATGACACATCAACTAATTTTCCATTTTTATCTACAGTTTTATTACCACTTCCATATATAAATTCCACATTGTTTCCATTATATGCGAATTTTGGAATCCATACATATATAGTTGCAGGGCTTATGATATTTCCACTATTTGTAATATCACTTTTCATAACTGCTACAGCCCATTTTTTATTAAGATAATTATACCAATTTCTATCAGCTGAATTAGTTTGTATTAAATTATTATTTGAATTATATTTTGCTGCAACCATTCCGCTTTCTAACTCTGGAATATTAGGCACAACCATGCTTTCCTTTTCTTTTATTTTCATAAAATCTATTTTTCTTTGTTTATTTCCAACTTCATACTTCAATGTTAGATTTATCGTTTTTACTACATCTATATCAAAATCTTCAGGTTTATATGTTTCTATATTTATATCCACATCATACCCTCTATCTATATTAATTCCTGCAATACTTTTTTTACCATTAGTTTTTTCAATTACTTTAAAATTTTCATTATTTACTTCATCATAATATAACTCATCAATTTTTTCTAGTATTGATATAGAATAACCAATTGCTTGCTCTCTCCTCAATATTTCTACATTTGATGTATATAAATTTATATATAATGATGTAATTACAGACATAAATATAGTAATTATTAAAACAGCTAATGCAATATCTACTCCAGTAAAACCATTATTTTTTTTTAAATACTTCATTTATATTATCACATCCCACTATTTACAAAATTACTCAATATCATAAAAACTATATTAAAAATACCTATATATGAACATATTGGAATTATTTTATTATTGTCAATTTTTTTATGTTCTTGCACTAGCATTTTTATTGCCAATATTAACAATACAAATATTATTGTTGCAAGAGTAACTATTGTTCCTGTAAATAACAATGTTAAAAATAAAACATAAAATACAGAAAATATATATTTATCATTTTGAATAATATATATTAACAATAAAATTATATAATATATAACATATCTATATATATTAACACCTACTATATATAGATATAGTATATAAATTAAAGAAATAATAAGTCCAAATTTTTTTATTGACCTTGTAACATATTTTTTTTCTCTATCAATTCCAATAATAATTATTAATGTGACTATATATATTGTTGAAATTAATATATATATTAATTCTTTATATCCAATATTTAATATGTTTAAATTTAATGACATTACAAATAACATATATATAATTCCAGAAAATACTTCTAGTATTAGATATCTTATTCTTACTTTATCATTACAATATCTACATTTTCCTCTCAAAAAGATATAACTAAATATTGGTATCATATCCCAAAAAACTAATTTATGATTACAATTTGGACAATATGATCTTTTATTTAATATATTTTCCTTTTTTGGTATTCTATATACTGCTAACGTTGTAAAGCTACCTAACAAAGTTCCTATTATAAATGCAAATACATATATTATAATGTTTAACATTTTCACTCCTATTTATACTAAATTGAGCATATACATTTATTGCATATGCTCATTTAGTATAATATTAATTATTAATTATCCATTTATTTCATTTATTTTATTATCAATTGTTTGATTAATAAAATTCAATAATTCAGCTTCATTTGTAGCTGCATTATCATATTCATTTACAGCAGTTTGTGCATTATTTATTAAATTTCCTTGTAATGCAAATGTTATTGAAACCCCCGCTAAAATTAATAATACTATGATTGTGATAATCAATGCAACTAATGTTATACCTTTGTTTGCTTTAAACATAAAAAATCCTCCTTTATTTATTTTATTATATATTTAATACAATAAATTTATATTATTTCATACCACTATCTTCAAAGAAAGTTCCTGTATAATCTGGATTTTCCTGTTCTTCTTTTGTATTTGTAGTATTTGAATTATTTATTGTATTTTTAACATTATTATTTTTTGTACTATCACTAGTACTTGTACTACTTGAATTTGTAGTTGTGTTATTTTCATAATTATTTATACTAAAAGGATCTACTTTTCCTTCCTTATAACTACCCTGTTTCTTATATCCACTTAAGTCTGAATCATCAATTTCATAAGTTACAATTATTCTTTCTTCTTCATTTTGAACTGCTTTATTTAGTTCTTCTTTTACATCGCTTAAGCTCGCTGGCATAGTATATTCTACTGGTTGTGGTATTGTTTTATTTATAGGTATATAATCATAAAATATTACTGCCAAAATTAAAACAAGTGCTATACATAATAAAATAGTAATCATTAATTCTTTTAGAAAATTTTTCACTTGAATACCTCCTTATTACCTATTTATTAGTATTTGTTGTGTTTGAACTATCTTGTGTAGAATTTGTACTATTTGTATTTTCTGTATTTGTTACAGTAGTCGTTTTCTTTATATTATCTAAATTTATAGCAACATCTCTAACCTTAAATTTGTAACTTAAAATAGATCTATTTCTTTCATTTTGCGTACCTGTAGGTTCTAACTCAAAATCTTCTATTGTAAAGTTTAATTTATCATCTTTTTCAATATCAGAAATAAAATCAGCTATATTATTATACTCACCTGTTCCTTCAAATATTATATCAGACATATTAGGTGTACCTGTACTACTTTCTGCAAAGCTTAAATTTAATTTTAAGTTGTTTTCTGTTGCATAATTTCCTATATCAACCCATAATACTTCTATTTCATATTTTTTATATTCTGATATATCTTGTATATCGGAATCTTCACCAACACTAACTAAACTTAAATACTCATTTTTAGTAGATATTAATTCTTTTCCTGCAGCACTTAAATCTGATAATGATGTTGGGTATGTTTTATTTTTTAAAGTATCCAACTCTAAAATTTTATTATCTAATTCATTATTTTTATTTTTTATTTCTTGTAATGATGCTATTTTGACTCCAGAAATACTAAAACCATTTACAACAATTGCATATGAAAATATTGATATAATTAAAATAATTAATATTAATATAATTTTTTTCATGGTAAATCACCCTCAATCGTAATATTAATATATTCACCATTTTTATTTCCACTTGTAGTAGTTATATTTAATAAATACTCTTTAGACTTTAGTTGTGCCAAAAAATATCCTAACTGTTCTATTTTCTTTGATCTAGCAGTAATAACTATATGTGAATCATTAGTATTCTTTATAGATGTTAATTGAGCTTCTTCTGGTATACAAAACATTATTCTATTTAGTAAATTAGGTATTGCATTTTTTGATTTATATTTTTCACTTGCCTTTTGATTTATTTCATCAATTTGTTTTATTAAATTATTATAATCATTTGTTCTAGTTTTAATACTATTAATATCTTTTTCTACTGCAGCAATTTGCTTATAAAAGTCTTGTTTTTTATTTTCTGATTCACCTATTTTAGTTTCTAATTGATTATTTACTGCAATTGAAAATACAGAATATAATATAACAGCAGTTAAAATTGTACCAGCTATTCTTGCTAGCACTCTATCTGTGCCATCAAATTCTTTGCCTAAATCTACTTTTGCAGTTAATAACGACATTAAATTTTTACTAGAAGAACTAGAATTTGAATTTCCTAACTGTGGTAATTCAATTTTATCTCTTAATGTCAATTCTTTAAAATTAACACTACTGATTCCTATTCCTAAACCTTGAAGACCCAGTGCAACTGCAGAATTTACTTCTATATATTCTTTTATATTTACTTTCAAAGAAGTTGTGTCTATAAAATATGGTTTTAATATTTCACATTTTGTATTATTTAAGTTTTCTTGAAAATACAAATCGATGTTATTTATTACAACTCCAGCCCCTGTAAGATATATTTTATCTACACTTAATTTATTATCAGATAATATCTTTTTAAACTTTTTAATTATATTATATAATACAGGCATTATATCTTCTAAATACTCATTTTCAGCAATTTGCAAATCTTTACTATTAGATGTATATATTGTTGTATTTTTACATAAATCATATGCTTTAGAATAAGAATTTTCTCTTATTCCAATTTTATCAAATATTTGTTTCATTCCATCAGATATTACTTTTATTTCATATAAAATACCATCTAATATTATTGTAATAATAGTTCTATCTTCTATATTTATTATTGCAACATTTTCTTTTGTATTTGTTTCAATTAAATTTGTAATACTTGTAGATAATGGCGTTATATTTCTTAATTTATATCTTTCTAATTCTTTCACTTTTCTTGCAATTTCAGTTTTATTAGCTGATATATATATAGCTCTTAACTTTTCATCATCATCTTTATTTGGCACACAAAAATATCTTGAATCTATAACATTTTTATTTATTCCATTTTCATCACAATAAAATTCGAATTCTGTTTTTATAGCTTTTTCTATATCTTTCTTACTTAACATAGAAAATACATTAAAATAATTATACATTTCATCTGATAAATTAATGCTAATTGGTGTTTTAAAACTATATGTTTCACTTATTATTTGATTTAATACATCTTCTAACATTTCATATTGTTTTACCCCATAAGATTCTATTTTTATATTATTACGTTCTTTAGATATTTTAGCATATTTTATCATGTTACTATCTATATATAACCCCAAACACTCCGCCATAATATTCTCCTTATTTTATAATAATTCAAAATATTTTATAAGTATTGTATGCAAAAAAAAACAAATTATGATGTTTTTTTACAAATTATTATTAACATATTTATTGATATCATATAAAGTATTTATAAGTCAATATTTATATCCGAATTGTAATGTATTTGTAATTTGATTGTAATACTTTTTTTTATATTTTTTGTATATTTATAGAAAAAAAGGAAAATATATTAATAACACTTATTTATGGAGGTAAAAACATGGTTACAGAAAAACATATAAAAGTTACAGGAATGTCAACTGTATCTTGGAAAGACGCTATAGTCCAAACTATAGCTGAGGCTGCAAAAACAATCGATTATATATCAACTGTTACTGTTTTGGAGCAAACAGCTAAAGTAAATGGAAAGAAAATTGTAGAATACTATTCTACATTAGATATTTCATTTGTAGTTGATAGAGAAAGAGAAGATTAACTTTTGTAATAACTAAAATTTAACTCGATTGGAGGTATTTATGAATTCTACACCACTTGATACTAAACAAGATTATCAAAATTATGTCAATTCAAAATCCCCTAATTCTCCTATTCTTAAAAATTGTTTTAATGCTTTTTGGGTTGGTGGACTAATTTGTACTACTGGTCAATTAATCTCTAGTTATTGTCAATATAAAGGGCTAGATCAAAATATGAGTAATACTATTGTCTCTATTATCTTAATTTTTATAACTGCTTTTCTAACATCCATTAATGTATTTAATAAAATAGGTAAATTTGCAGGTGCTGGCTCATTAATTCCTATAACTGGATTTGCAAATTCTATTGTTTCTCCTTCTATGGAATATAAATCGGAAGGATATGTAATGGGTGTAGGTGGAAAAATGTTTACAGTTGCAGGTCCAGTATTAGTTTTTGGGATATCTACTTCTATATTAGTAGGAATTTTATATTTTATATTTAATATTTAAAATTTTATTAAAGATATTTATCAGTGCTATTGGAGGTTAATGTGAATAGAATAGGAAATCAAACAATTAAATTTAATAATCCACCAACAATATTAGAAACAGCTAGTATTGTTGGTCCAAAAGAAGCTAACGGTCCCCTTTCTAAATATTTTGATAAATGCTTAGAAGATGAATTTTGGGGAGAAAATAGTTGGGAAAAAGCAGAAAGTAAAATGATAAAAGAAGCATCAAATTTAGCTATATCTAAATCTAATTTACCAATTTCCGATATTAATTTTTGTTTAGCAGGTGATTTGTTAAATCAATGTATATCGTCAAATTTCGGATTAAGAGAAATAAATATTCCCTTTTTTGGTATATTTGGTGCTTGCTCTACATTTGCAGAAAGTTTATGCTTAGGTTCTATATTAGTTGAATCGAATGCTGCCAACAATGTTTTATGTAGTGTTTCTAGTCATTTTTGTAGTGCAGAAAAACAATTTCGCTTTCCATTAGAATTAGGAAACCAAAGGCCACAAAGTGCCCAATGGACTGTTACAGGTTCTGGATGTGCCATAATTTCTAAAACTGGTCAAGGACCTTATATAACCCATATAACTCCAGGTAAAATTATTGATATGGGAATAAAAGATTCTAATAATATGGGAGCTGCTATGGCACCTGCAGCACTTGATACTCTAATCACTCACTTTAAAGATACTGGTAGAAACCCCAGTTATTATGATGGTATTTTCACTGGTGATTTAGGTTATGTAGGAAAAGAAATATTAACTGAATTAGCCTTATCTAAAGGTTATAACATAAAATCAAATTATAATGATTGTGGAGTTTTAATCTTTGACAAAGATGCTCAGGATACACATTCTGGTGGTTCTGGATGTGCTTGCGCAGCAACAGTATTTTCAGGATATATATTTAATCAGTTAAAAGAAAAAAAATATAAAAAGATATTATTAATTGCTACAGGTGCTTTAACCAATTCTACAACAGCACAACAAGGAGAAAGTATTCCTGGTATAGCACATGCTGTAAGTATAGAAATTTAAATTAATATTATTCAAAAATTTTCATTAGAGCTAAATTTATAATGAATGGAGGCTATTATGGGGTTCTTTCAGACACTTGATTATATGATGCTTTTAAAAGCATTTATAGTAGGAGGATTAATTTGCATTATTGGTCAAATACTAATAGATAAAACTAAATTAACTTCAGCAAGAATATTAGTCATATTTGTAACAACAGGTGTAATTCTTGGAGGATTAGGAATATATAAATATTTAGTTGATTTTGCTGGAAGTGGTGCAACAGTACCTCTTACTGGATTTGGAAATGCACTTGCAAAAGGCGCAATTGAAGGAGTAAAACAATATGGGTTTATAGGAGCTTTTACTGGTGGAGTTACAGCAGCTGCTGGTGGAATTGCTGCTGCTGTATTTTTCGGATATATTGCTGCACTTATTGCGAAACCAAAAATGAAAAAACAATAGGAAAACTTTCCTATTGTTTTTTATTTGCCATAATAACTTTTTCCAATTCTTCTATTTGTCTTACACCTGATAATCTTCCAAGTTCCGAACCATTTTTATAAAATATTATTGTTGGAACTACTCCTATATCATTTTCTTCAGCTAATTCTTCATTTTCATCAATATCAACTTTTGCTACTCTTACATCATTATCATATTTTTGTGCAATTTCATCCACTATTGGAGACATTACATTACAAGGTCCACACCAAGTTGCAAAAAAATCAACTAATAATAATTCTTTAGATTTCAATAATTCCTTAAAATTATCTTTGTTTGGATATAATATTGACATATATTATCCTCCTTATATTAATATTATGTACTTTTATTCTATTACATATACAATTCCTAAGGCAATAGTAAAAATTGCAAATATTATTCCAAATATAATAGTCCATTTTTTTAATGAACCTTCTTTTGTTCTTCCTTTATTTTTTTCATAAAAGTTACCAGAAGATGATGAACCAACTATTGCACCTGACAATCCTTCTTGTCCTTTTTTTTGTAATAAAGTTAATATTATTATTACTACACATATTAATATATATATACCTGATAAAATATATTTTAATATTTCCATTAAATTTCCCCCTACGTTTTTTATCTTTTATATTCTAACATATAACATTTGAAATTACAAGTATTTAATGTTTTATGTTTATTGATTTTTTTATTTTTTAATAATTAACTTCTACAAGATATAATCCATGTGGTGGTAAAGTTTTTCCTGCTAATTTTCTATCTTTTGCTTCTAAAATTCTTTTTACATCTTCAGGTTTTATTTTTCCAATTCCAACATCTATAAGTGTACCAGATATTATTCTAACCATATTATATAAAAAACCATTACCCTCATATTCCATATATATTCTTTCGTCTTTTTTTTCTATATTAATTTTATATATTGTTCTAACACTATTTTTGCCACTAGTTCCACTTGCTTTAAATGACGTAAAATCATGCTCACCTTCTAAATATTTAGATGCTTGTTTCATTTTTTCTATATCAATATTATTTGTTACATTATATTCTAATGCTCTATATATTGCACTACCAGTTTGAGAATTATTTATAATATATCTATACTTCTTTGATTTACAATTATATCTAGAATGAAATCTTTCTTCTACTTCTTCTGCGTATTTAATTCTTATACTCTTTTTTAATTTTGAGTTAATAGCATTTGGTATTTTTTCTATAGAAATATTACTATTAGTCTTAAAATTTGCTGTTTGCCCTAAACTATGAACTCCCGCATCTGTTCTGCCTGAAGCAATTAAATCTACTTTTTCACCAGTGATCAGTTCTATGGCAAGCTCTATTTCTCCTTGAATATTTAATTTATTAGGTTGTTTTTGCCAACCCCCAAATCCTTTACCATCATATTCAATAATTAATTTTATATTTCTCATTTTTTTATCTCTTCTTTTTTGTTTTTAGAACGATTATTATTAATTTTTTCTTTTATTTTATTAACAAATTTTATTTCTTTCTTTTCATTTTGTTGCATTCTTTTTGTTACAACATGTTTTATTAATATTCTCTTTAAAGCTTCTTCTTTTATATCAGCAATTAATGTACCATCTTTTGCAACTGATATTTTTCCAGTTTCTTCTGAAACAACTACTGCTATACTATCTGATTCTTTTGAAATTCCTATTGCTGCTCTATGTCTTGTACCTAATTCCTTAGCTATGTCTTTATCACTTGCAAGTGGCAACATACATGCAGAAGCCATTATTTTATTATCACTAATTACAACTGCACCGTCATGTAACGGTGTATTAGGTGTAAATATATTTACCAATAATTGTGGTGATATTTCAGAATTCATATATATACCTGTACTTATTATATCTTTTATTTCGATATCTCTTTCTATAACAATTAGTGCACCTGTTTTCGTCTTTGCAAGTTCTGTTACAGCAATTACAATTTTATATATATTTTCTTTAGTTTTTGTTGCAATATCTTTATCTATTCCGAAAAAATTTTGTTATTTTACTTGTACCTAACTGCTCCAATGCTCTTCTAAGTTCTGGTTGAAATATAACTATTATTATAATTACACCATATGTCATAACAGATGTTAATATAAAATGTAATATATTTAGTTCCAATACTCCACTTAATGCTGTAACTATTATTAAATATACTATTCCTTTTAATAATTGCCAAGCTCTTGTTTCCTTTACTAATTGCAAAACTTTATAAGCTAAAAAAACAACTATAGTTATATCTATTATTAATAATATTAATTTTATAGGATATTGATGTAAACTTAGCAAATAATCTGCTATATTTTGTTCATAAAAATTTTCAAACATTATTCTAATATTTTCTAACATATATTACCTCACATTTATGCTGCAAATATATAATAAACTAATGTAAATATAGATGCAGAAGCTAAAGCTATTATTAATATAGCAGCTATAATTTTTACCCAAATTTTACTCATTTGTCATCTCTCTCCTTCTTATGTTTTATTTTATACAAAATTCATAATAACACAAAAATAAATAGAATTCAAGATTTTACAATTGAATTCTATTTATTACCACAATTATTTTCTCAATTCTGCCCCTAATTCATCCTCTAAAGCTTTAATTATTTTCTCCATTACTTCTGAGATTTCCTCATCATTTAAAGTTCTATCTTTGGCCCTAAATTTTATTGCATATGCTACACTCTTTTTATTTTCTCCAATTTTTTCATTTCTATAAATATCAAATAAATCAACAGTTTCTATTATTTTTTTTGCTTTTGCTTTTATAATTTTTTCTATTTTTAATACTTCTACTTTTTCATCTACTAAAACAGCTATATCTCTTTCAACAGCTGGATATTTAGGAATTGGTACATACTTCTTCTCTTTTTTACTATATTTTTCTAACTTCTTCATGTTTATTTCAGCTATATAAACCTTATCTGAAATATCATAGTTTTCTTGTACTATTGGATGAATTTGCCCCATTATTATTATAGGATCATTTCCTATTTTTATAATAGCTGTTTTTCCTGGATGATAACTTGTATTTTCAGTATATCTTGATATATCATATCTATTTAAATTAACTGTTTCCAGTACATTTTCAACTATTCCTTTTAAATCATAAAATTTTTCTTCTTTTCCTGTTATTGCAATAGTTAATATTTGTTTTTCATCTGGTAATTCATTATTTTCTATATTTGACTTATTCTTATATACCTTTGCATATTCGAACAATTTTAAATTACTATTCTTTTTAGCATAATTAGTACTTATCGTTTTCATTACTGTTGGAATAACTGATGTTTTCATTATTGAATAATCTTCGCTTATAGGATTTCTTATTTTAATAACTTCCTTATATAATTCACTATTCTCTAATATGTTACTCTTCGCAAGATCATCAGGATTAATAAATCCATATGTACAAATTTCAGAAAAACCTTTATTAACTAACATATTTTTTATATTATCTTCCATCTTTTGATATATAGATCTTCCTCCTACAGTATTACCCGAATTATCCAAACTACTTTCTAATTTATCATATCCATATATTCTCAAAATTTCTTCTGCAATATCTGCTTCCTGTTCTAAATCCTGTCTATAATATGGTGGTATACAATATCCGTCAATCAGTTTTATATCTAACTTATTTAATATATTTACCATTTCGTCTTCAGAAACATTTATTCCTAATAAACTATTAATTCTATTAGGATTAAATTCTATTTTTATTTCTTTTTGCTTTTCTGGATATTCATCAATAACTCCATCAATTGCTTCTCCTGCACCAAGTAATTCAACCAATTCTACGGCTCTATTAACTGCTCTTAGTGCATTTTCTTGAGGTAATCCCTTTTCATATCTACTAGAAGCCTCTGTTCTTAAACCTAATCTTTTGGCTGTCATTCTTACACTACCACCATTAAATACTGCAGATTCAAAAACAACCATATTAGTATTTTTTTCTATTTCTGAATTCTCTCCTCCCATAACACCTGCTACTGCATCTATTTTTTTCTCATCAGAAATAACTAACATACTATTATCTAATTTTCTATCTATACCATCTAATGTTTTTAGTATTTCTCCATCTTTTGCTCTTCTTACTATGATATGCTTATTTGCTATTGAATTTATATCAAAAGCATGCATTGGTTGCCCCATTTCTAACATAACATAATTTGTAATATCAACAATATTATTTATTGGTCTTATACCGCAAGCTTTTAATCTTTTTCTCATCCAATCTGGTGATTCTTTTATTACTATATTTTTTACAACTCTAGCAACATACCTATAACACAAATCAGGTGCATCTATCGTTACCTTTAAACCTTCTATTTTATCTTTTTTATCTATATTTAATTTATCTATTTTTTCATTTGGATTTTTATACTCTTTATTTAATGAAACTGCTGTTTCTCTTCCAAGTCCTTCAACAGATAAACAGTCTGGTCTATTAGGTGTTATTTCAAACTCAATAATATTGTCTCTTAAATCTAAAACATCTACTATATCTTCACCCAATTTACTCTCATATTCTTTAGGTAAAATCATTATTCCATCTTCTATTTGATTTGGCATATCCTCTAAAGTTAAACCAAGTTCACCAATAGAGCACATCATACCACAAGATTCTACTCCTCTTAAACTACCTTTTTTTATTTTTATATCTCCAGGTAATTCTGAACCAATTTTCGCGATTGGAATTATATCTCCTTTTTTTATATTTTTTGCACCTGTTACAATTTGTAATATTTCATTTTTTACATCTACCTTTGTAACAACTAGTTTATCTGCATCTGGGTGTTTCTCGATTTCTAATATTTTTCCTACAACAACATTTTTTATATTATCCCCCTTAATTTCATATCCTTCTACTTTAGAACCAGTCATTGTAAATATTTCTGACAACTCTTTAATATCAACATCAATATCAGAATAATCTTTTAACCATTCTACTCCAACTTTCATAATTTCCTCCTCATAATATTATTAAAATTGTTTTAAAAATCTAATATCATTTTCATATAACAATCTCAAATCTTCTATACCATATTTAGCCATAGCAATTCTTTCAACACCAAATCCAAATGCAAATCCAGAATATTCTTTTGGATCTATTCCACAATTTCTAAGCACATTTGGGTGTACCATTCCGCATCCTACTATTTCTATCCATCCTTCTTGCTTACATACTCTACAACCTTTTCCTCCACAAACAAAACATGAAACATCTGCCTCTGCACTAGGTTCTGTAAAAGGAAAATGATGTGGTCTAAATCTAATTTTTATATTTTCTCCTAAATACATTTTTGTAAATGCTTCTAATGTACCTTTTAAATTAGCCATTGTTATATTTTTATCTATTGCTAATCCTTCTATTTGATGAAATACTGGTGAGTGTGTAGCATCTACTGAATCAGCTCTGTACACAGCTCCTGGACATATTATTTTTATTGGTGGCTTTTGCCTTTCCATAACTCTAGCTTGAACAGGTGAAGTTTGACTTCTTAATAAGATATCGTCTGTTATATATATAGTATCTTGTAAATCTCTTGATGGATGCATTAATGGTGTATTTAATTGATCAAAATTATAATGTGCTGTTTCTATTTCTGGTCCATCTTCTATTTTATATCCCATACCTATAAAAATTTCTTTTACTTCATCTATAACTTTAGTTATTGGATGAACTGAACCAATACTCTCTTTTTTACTTGGTTCTGTTACATCTATAACTTCTTTTTTTATACTTTCTTCTAAAATATTTCTTTTTAACTCTTTTTCTTTTTTGCATATTAAATTTTCAATAGTATCTCTTACTTCGTTTACTAAACTACCTATTATTGGTCTTTCTTCTTTTGAAAGTGCCCCCATACCTCTTAATATTGATGTTAACTCACCCTTTTTTCCTAAATATTTTACCCTTATATCATCTAAAATCTTTAGTTCATTTACACTATTAATACTATTTATAGCTTCATCTTTAATTTTTTTAATTTTCTCTTCCATTTTTGCCTCCTTTTTATATAACAAAAAAGACCATCATCCATAGGACGAAAGGTCTTTTCCGCGGTACCACCTAATTTATTAATAAAAAATTATTAATCTCTCTCATGCTATAACGTAGCAACCGTTTTTGCTTAATATTATTCAGCAAAACCCTCCAAAGCGAAACTTCAATAAAACATTATTAATGGACTTTCAGCTTATAATCCATCTCTCTCAAAATAATTAAATTTTATCTACTAAACTTCTTCTACAGTTTTATTATTTTATATATATTATCACTTTTTTTATTTTTTTACAATATTTATTGAAAAAAATTTTTCTGCATGTTAATATAAATGTAGTTATTCAGACTTAAAATTACTTATTAAAAAAGTAATGTACTTTTTATGAAGTAATAATTCGTTAGAATCAGTAAGTATACAGCCTATTATAAATTATTTTATATCATTTTCATATTGTTAAATAGGCTGCTCACTGCTAGAAATTATAAATAAAAAATACATTGCATTTTTCTTAGAAAAGATATTTCTCTGAATATAAACAATATTACAAAGGAGGACTAATTTTGAATAAAAAATTATTAATTATTATTCCAATTATTGTAGTTATAATAATAATTGCAATTATATTATTTTTCGTTTTTAATAACAAAAATGAATCTGATGACAATTTCTTGAATGGTACAAATCAAGCTCCAGTTCATAATCCTCTTGAAGATGCTACTCTTTCTAATGGACAATGGCCTACTTCTGGGTTAATGTCTAAAATACCTAGAATTTCTGTTGGAACTGTAGGTGATGTTGTTGAAACAGATTCAGGAACTTCTGTTAGTGTATTTAACATTAGCTTATCAGATTATCAAAATTATATAGCACAAGTTCAACATGCTGGATTTAATATAAATGAACAATCAACATCAACAACAAATTCTGTTCTTTATTCATCTAGTAATGCAGAAGGAATTTCAATCAAAACTAGTTATTCTACAGAAACACAAAAAATGTCTTTGGTTATTTCTCAGTCAACAAATTCTGTAAATACTACTACTAATAATATTGTTCAATAAAATCTAATTATACAATAAAAACCTGACCCAACTAACAATCAAAGATTGCTAGTTGGGTCAGATTTTTATTACTAACTATTTTCCATTAAATACTCATTTACTTTCTCAATAACCAATTTCTTTGCTTCTTCTAAAGTCAATTCATGTAACTGCGCTCCAGCTACAGTAATATGGCCTCCACCGCCCAACTTTTCTAAAACCACTTGGACATTTATATCACCTATAGAACGACCACTTATACAAATCTTATCTCCTACATTTCCGATAACAAATGATGCCGTAATGTCACTAATTGTTATTAACTCATCTGCTGCTTTAGCACAAATTATTCCTGCATTTTTATCTACCTTATCATATACAGCAATTCCTATAGTATCATTAATTAGTTCTGTATTTTTAACAATATCAGAAATAATATTATAATTTTCTAAATCCATTTGAAACCATTTTTTTACTTTTATAATATCTACTCCTAATTTTCTTAAATACGCTGCTGCTTCAAAAGTTCTTACACCTGTTTTGAAAGTAAAATCTTTTGTATCAACCATTATTCCACCATATAAAGCCTCTATTTCTTGATCTGTAAGTTTTATATCTTGATTAGAATATTGTAAAATTTCTATAACTAATTCAGCTGTTGAGGAAGCATATACTTCATGGAACATTAATATTGGTGATTCTATAAATTCTGTACTTTTTCTATGATGATCTATAATAACAATTTTTTCAGTTTCATCTAATAAACTAGGCACCTCAACATAATTTTTCCTATGTGTATCTACAATTATTAATAATGTTTCTGGACTTATTTTAGCAATCGCTTCATTTTTATCTATAATTGCTTCTGCATATTCTTCATTAGTTTTTAATGATTCAATAAAATTTGCTAGTGTTATATCTGCTGTTGAACTAACTATATGCACTTCTTTTCCTAAACTTTTAGCTAATCTATATAATCCTAAACCAGAGCCCATTGAATCAATATCACCATTCATATGTCCCATTATTAAAACATCTTTTGATTCATTTATAAGTTCTTCTAATGCATGAGCAATTATTCTAGCTTTTACTTTTGTTCTTTTTTCTACCTCTTGTGCTCTTCCACCAAAGAAATTATATTTTCCGTTTGTACGAATAACAGCTTGGTCTCCACCTCTTCCCAATGCTATATCTATTGCTGAAAGTGCTGTTTGATATTTATCATAGTTTGATTCTCCCTCATCTGTTATTGCAATACTTAAAGTTAATTGCAATTTTCCTTCTATATTAATTTGTTTTATTGTATCTAAAATATTAAATTTATCTTTTTCTATTTGTTCTAAATATTTTCTCTCAAAAACATATATAAATGTATCTCTATCTTTCTTTATAATAAGACCACCTGTTGGATTTACCCAATTATATATTTCTTTTTCAACTGTAGCAATAACTTGAGGGGTTGATTCTGTTGATATTCTTTGCATTATTTCTTCGTAATTATCAATCATTATTATACCAATACATGTTTTAGAATCATTATATTTTTTTAATATTTCTACATTTTGAGTATTATCTATAAAATATAAATTTACCAAATATTTTTTTGAATTATCTGTATTTTTATTTTTTACATACTCCCCTATTATTTTATACGATTTTTTGCCTATTCCTACATCTTTTTCTATTGCTTTTTTATTACTATCCTTAATTATTTCTTGCTTTATTTCTTTAATAATATCCTCTAAATAATTTTTTATATCTATATTTATAAATTCTTTAACAAATTTATTATTCTTCCATATTATATTTCCATCAGTCTCCATAATAATCAATGGAAACGGCGAATTAATTAAATTATTTTTTGCTGCTGAATCAACATCTAATGTTAATTCTTGTATATGTTTAAAAAATTCACTTTTTTTTCTACCATTCGTCCAAAAAGTATATGCAAGCAATAATACATATAATATTATAGAAGGAGCTATAAAATTTACTTCATATATACATAATAATATTAACAAAATTAAAATTATTGCTAAATATATTTTTGTTTTAGATGTTATTTTATCTAAAATTTTTTTATTTATTGGCATAATTTTCTCCTTACTTATATTTACAATTATTAAACTTTTGCTATAATAGCTTTTATCTTTATTCCTTCTTTTGTGTACATTTCTTCATGCTCAGTTGTAAAATTTTCAGTAAATATATTGTCTCTATGTAAATCATTTGTATATCTTATAATTTTATAATCAGCCGCTTTAAAATATCTAAAACTTGAATTATATAGGTCTTCATCATCTGTTTTAAAATATATTTCTACTCCACTTTTTAAAAATTGTTTATATTTCAATAATAATCTAGTATGTGTTAACCTACGTTTCTGATGCTTTCCTCTTGGCCATGGATTACAGAAATTAATATATATTCTTTCTATATTATCATTTCCCGAAATTATATCATTTATTTGTTCTATATTTTTTTGAACTAATACTACATTACTTACTATTTTTTTATCAAATAATTTTTCTATATTTCTTTTTGCTACTCCTAAAATATCCATTTTTATATCTATAGCTATAAAATTTATTTCAGGGTGCGCTTTTGCTATCTTTGCAACAAATATCCCCTTACCACACCCCAATTCAATATGAATTGGATTATTATTATTAAATTTTTCCTTCCAATTTTCTTTATATTTTTCTGGCTCCTTCTCAAAGAAATAACAACTATTCAATTCTTCTTTTGCCCATGGCTTACTTCTTATTCTCATATTTTCTCCTTATTATTTAACAATAGTATTTTAACATTTATTTATGTAAATTTCAAGAAAATACTTACATTTTTATTCATATTTAACTATTCGTAGTTACTGCTTAAAGTAATCATATTTTAATAAAAAATAAATGTACTTTTTGTGAAGTAACAATTCTTTGGGACACCAGCAAGCTTACAGTCTGTTAACATCCAATTGCAAGGATTTATTTTAATAATATCCTACAGACTGTGCGATGTTAGAAATTACAAATAAAAAATACATTTATTTTTCTTGCAATATTAATTTTAATATGAAAAACAAATGCAGAAATAAAATAACTTTTACCTTATTTCTGCATTTATATACTTTAATGAAGTATCTTACTTCTTTCTAAATTCTCATTTAATGTTTCATCTTCTACTAAATCTTCTGTACTAATATGAACATCTTTATACATACTCATACCTGTACCTGCTGGAATTAATTTTCCAATTATAACATTTTCTTTTAATCCCAATAATGGATCTACTTTTCCCTTTATTGCTGCATCTGTTAAAACTCTTGTTGTTTCTTGGAACGATGCTGCTGATAAGAAACTCTCTGTAGATAATGATGCTTTTGTAATTCCTAATAATGTTCTTTTTCCTTTTGCAGGTCTTTTTCCTTCTGCAATTATCTTATTATTTTCATCTTCGAATTCATACATATCAACTAAAGCACCTGGGAACATCTTTGTATCACCACTATCTTCTACTCTTACCTTCTTAAGCATTTGTCTTCCTATTACTTCTATGTGTTTATCGTTTATATCAACACCTTGGTTTCTATAAACTTTTTGTACTTCAGATATTAAATATTCATAAACTCCTTGTGGTCCTTTTATTTGTAAAATATCATTTGGATTTATAGAACCCTCTGTTATTGGATCACCAGCTTCTAAGTAATCTCCATCTTTAACTTTTAATTTTGAACCAAAACTGATTGTATATGTTTTTGCATCATCTTTACCTGTTATTGTTACTTCTTTTCTCTTCTTATCATCTGAAATACTAACAGTTCCAGCAATTTCAGTAATTACAGCTAATCCTTTTGGTTTTCTAGCTTCAAATAATTCTTCAACTCTAGGTAAACCTTGTGTAATATCTCCTCCTGCAACACCTCCTGTATGGAATGTTCTCATAGTAAGCTGAGTTCCTGGCTCCCCGATTGATTGAGCAGCGACAATTCCTACAGCTTCTCCTATTTTCACTTCTTCCCTTCTTGCAAGTCCCATTCCATAACATTTACAACATACACCATGTTTTGATCTACAAGCTAAACTTGAACGTACTCTAACTTTAGTAAATCCAGCTTTAATAATATTTGTTGCTATTTCATCATTAATCATATTTTCTTTATGTGCAACAATATTTCCATTTTTATCTTTTAAATCTTCTAATAGATATCTACCAATTAGTCTCTCATGTAATGTTTCTATTACTTGATTTCCATCTTTAATATCAGATATTTCTATCCCTTCTGTTGTTCCACAATCTTCTTCCCTAATAATTATATCTTGGCTTACATCAACTAATCTTCTTGTTAAATATCCAGAGTCTGCTGTTCTTAATGCAGTATCTGCAAGACCTTTTCTAGCACCATGTGAAGATATAAAATACTCTAAAACATCTAATCCCTCTCTAAAACATGATTTGATTGGTATTTCAACTGCTTTACCAGAAGTATTAGCCATAAGTCCACGCATACCAGCTATTTGTCTTAACTGATTCATATTACCTCTAGCTCCAGATTGAGCCATCATATAAATTGGATTTAAATCATCAAAATTATCTTTCATAGCTTCTGTAACTTGATTTGTTACATCTTCCCATATTTTGATAACAGCTTCATATCTTTCATTTTCTGTTATCAAACCACGTCTATATTGTTTTAATATTTCATCTTTATCATGTTCTGCTTTTTCTAATATTGCTTTTTTAGCTTCTGGAACTGCAACATCAGCAACACTAACTGTTATAGCACCTTTTGTAGAATATTTAAATCCTATTGCTTTTATATAATCTAATACTTCTGCAGTTGCAGATAATCCATGTTTATTTATACATTTTGCTATAATCGTTCCTAAGTTCTTTTTAATAACAGGGAAATCTATCTCTAAATCAAATTCTTTTTCTGGATCTGATCTATCAACAAAACCTAAATCTTGTGGTATTCCTTCATTATATATTATCCTACCAACAGTTGTTTCAATTGCTTTATATTTAACTGTTCCATCTTCTAAAGTTTTAAACATTCTTATTTTTACTTTAGCATGCAATTCGACATCATTATTTTGATATGCCATAATAGCTTCATCTGTACTACTAAAATACATTCCTTCGCCTTTTTCACCATCTATTTGCATAGTTAAGTAGTAACTTCCTAATATCATATCTTGTGTTGGTACTGTAACTGGTTTACCATCTTGTGGTTTCAATAAGTTGTTTACAGATAGCATTAGAAATCTAGCTTCTGCTTGTGCTTCTGGTGATAAAGGTACATGTATAGCCATTTGGTCTCCATCAAAGTCCGCATTAAATGCTGTACATACTAGTGGATGTAATTTTATAGCTCTACCTTCAACTAATATTGGTTCAAATGCTTGTATTCCTAATCTATGTAATGTAGGAGCACGGTTTAACATTACTGGATGATCTTTTATAACATCTTCTAATATATCCCATACTTCTGGTCTTAATTTCTCAACCATTCTTTTTGCATTTTTTATATTATGAGCTATTCCTCTACCAACTAATTCTTTCATTACAAAAGGTTTAAATAATTCTACTGCCATTTCTTTTGGAAGTCCACATTGATATATTTTTAATTCTGGCCCTACAACTATAACAGAACGCCCAGAATAGTCAACTCTCTTACCTAAAAGGTTTTGTCTAAATCTACCTTGTTTTCCTTTAAGTAAATCAGATAAAGATTTTAATGGTCTATTTCCTGCTCCCGTAACTGGTCTTCCACGCCTGCTATTATCTATTAACGCATCTACAGATTCTTGTAACATTCTTTTTTCATTTCTTACAATTATCTCTGGAGCACCTAATTCCAATAATCTTTTCAATCTATTATTTCTATTTATAACTCTTCTATATAAATCATTCAAATCTGATGTTGCAAATCTACCACCGTCTAACTGAACCATTGGTCTCAATTCTGGTGGAATTACAGGAACTACATTCATAATCATCCATTCAGGTTTATTCCCAGATAATCTAAATGATTCTACAGTATCTAACCTTTTTATTAATTTTACTTTCTTTTGTTCACTTGCTTTTTCTAACTCTTTTTTTATTTGTTCTGATAATTTTTCAACATCAACTTCAGATAATAATTTCAATAATGCTTCTGCACCCATTTGCGCTTTAAAAGAACCTTTTCCATATTTTTCTTCTGCTTCATGATATTCTTTTTCTGTTAACACTTGGCATTTTGTTAATCCAGATGTTCCTTTATCTGTAACAATATATGATGCAAAATATATTACTTTTTCTAAGCTTCTTGGTGATATATCTAGTATTAAAGCTATTCTACTTGGTATTCCTTTGAAATACCATATATGTGCAACTGGTGCTGCTAGTTCAATATGTCCCATTCTTTCTCTTCTAACTTTTGATTTTGTTACTTCTACACCACATCTATCGCAAACTATACCCTTATATCTAACTCTCTTATATTTTCCACAATGACATTCCCAATCTTTTGTTGGTCCAAATATTTTTTCACAAAATAATCCATCTTTTTCTGGCTTTAATGTTCTATAGTTTATTGTCTCTGGTTTCTTAACTTCCCCTTTTGACCATTCTCTTATTTTTTCATCGGAAGCTAATCCTATTTTTATTTTATCAAAAATTTCTAATTCTTCCATTAAAATTTTTGCCCCCTCTTATTAACATTAAAGTTTTTGAGTATAAACTACTATTTAGATATACACCGCTCGAACAGACATGTTGTCATCTGCATAGCAATATTATACTCTATTCAATTAATAATATCTTACATTTTATCTTCATCATCTAATATATCTTCATCATTTAATATATTATCTTGTGCTAAATCATCATATATATCTTCATCTAATATATCACTTTCTAAAAAGTCTTCATTTTCTTCGTCTTCTTCAACAATATTCTCTTCTGATTTCTCATTATCTTCTACAACATCATTTTTTGGTTCTTTCAAATTATCTAAATTAAAATCTATTGCATCTTCTATGTTTTCTTTAATTTCAATTTCTTTATCATCTTGAGAATATAATCTTATATCTAATCCTAAACTTTGTAATTCTTTTATTAAAACTTTGAAACTCTCTGGTACTCCTGGCTCTGGAATATTTTCGCCCTTAACAATTGCTTCATAAGTTTTTACTCTTCCTACAACATCATCTGATTTTACTGTTAAGATTTCTTGTAATGTATAAGCTGCACCATATGCCTCTAATGCCCAAACTTCCATCTCTCCAAAACGTTGTCCACCAAATTGTGCTTTACCCCCCAATGGTTGTTGTGTAACTAATGAATATGGTCCTGTTGAACGAGCATGTATTTTATCATCAACTAAGTGGTGAAGCTTCAACATATACATAACTCCAACAGTTATAGGCTTATCAAATGGCTCTCCTGTTCTTCCATCATAAAGAATAGTTTTTCCATCTTCTCTTAATCCAGCTTTTTTCAATAACTCTTCTATATCTTCTTCTGTTGCACCATCAAATACAGGCGTTGCAACTTTTATACCTAGCATTCTTGCAGCTGCACCTAAATGTACCTCTAAAACCTGTCCCAAATTCATACGAGATGGTACACCTAACGGATTTAATACTATGTCTACTGGAGTTCCATCTGGCATAAATGGCATATCTTCTTCTGGTAATATTCTTGAAATAACACCCTTGTTTCCGTGACGTCCGGCCATTTTATCTCCAACTGATATTTTTCTTTTTTGTGCTATATATACTCTTATTACTTGATTTACACCTGGTGCTAATTCATCAGAATTTTCCCTTGTAAATACCTTTACATCAACTATTGTTCCAGCTTCTCCATGAGGTACTCTTAAAGATGTATCTCTTACTTCTCTTGCTTTTTCACCAAATATCGCTCTTAATAATCTTTCTTCTGCTGTAAGTTCTGTTTCACCTTTTGGTGTTACTTTTCCAACAAGTATATCTCCAGGTCTTACTTCTGCACCAATTCTTATTATTCCATTTTCGTCTAAATCTTTTAAACTATCTTCTCCTATATTTGGTATATCTCTTGTTATTTCTTCTGGTCCTAATTTTGTATCTCTACATTCGCAATCATAATCTTCAATATGTATTGAAGTATATACATCTTCTTTAACTAATCTTTCATTTAATAGTATAGCATCCTCATAGTTATAACCTTCCCAAGTTGTAAATGCTATTAAAACATTCTTTCCTAATGCCATTTCACCATTTTGTGTTGAAGGTCCATCTGCTATTACATCATTTTTATTAACTTTTTCACCTTTTTTAACTATTGGTCTTTGATTGATACATGTTCCACCATTAGTTCTCTTAAATTTACGTAGTTTATATGTGTCTCTATTTCCATTTATATTTTTGATAACAATTTCGTCACCTGTAACTCTTTCAACTGTTCCAGATTCTTTTGCTAAAACCATTATTCCAGAGTCTTTTGCTGCTCTATATTCTATACCTGTTCCAACAATAGGTGAATCTGCTATCATTAAAGGAACTGCTTGACGTTGCATGTTTGCACCCATCAAAGCACGGTTAGCATCATCATGTTCTAAGAATGGAATCATTGCTGCAGCAACAGAAACCAATTGTTTTGGTGATATATCTACATAGTCTACTCTATGTTTTTCAACTTCTGTTACTTCATCTAAATATCTAACTTTTATTCTATTATTTATAAATTTTCCTTCTTCATCAACAGGTTCTGTAGCTTGTGCTATTATTTTTCCTTCTTCTTCATCAGCAGACATATATACAACTTCATCTGTTACTTGTCCTGTTTCTTTATTTACTTTTCTATATGGTGTTTCTATAAATCCATATTCATTTATTATAGCAAATGATGAAAGCGCAGATATTAATCCAATGTTAGGTCCTTCTGGTGATTCTATAGGACATAGTCTACCATAATGTGTATAATGTACGTCTCTAACTTCAAATCCAGCTCTTTCTCTTGATAATCCACCAGGTCCCAATGCTGATATTCTTCTTTTATGTGTTAATTCTGATAATGGGTTTGTTTGATCCATGAATTGTGATAATTGAGAACTTCCAAAGAACTCTTTTATTGATGATGTAATTGGTTTTGTATTTATTAAAGTTTGTGGTGTTACAACATCTAAGTCTTGTATTGTCATTCTTTCACGAACAACTCTTTCCAATCTTGTTAAACCTATTCTGAATTGATTTTGTAGTAATTCACCAACACATCTTATACGTCTATTTCCTAAATGGTCGATATCATCTACATTTCCCAAATCATATTGTAAATTTAATAGATAATTTACAGAAGCTAACATATCTTCTGTTGTTACATGTTTTGGAACTAATTCATGTATTCTATTTTTTATTTCTTCTTTTAATTTTTCTTGCTCTGTTGTTTCTATTATATTTTTTAATACTTCATAATTTACATCTTCTTTTATATGTAAATCTGATAAATCTATATCTAAATACTTATTAATATTAACTGTTCCATTTCCTATAACTCTTACTTTTTTATCATTTACTTTTATATCTACTACATTTATTCCTAAATTTTTAATTTCTTCTGCTTTTTCAGGTGTTATTACTTCATCTTTTTCAACAATAACTTCTCCTGTTTCTTTATTTATTACATCTTCAAATGCAATTTGATTTTTTATTCTACTTGCTAAATCTAATTTTTTATTATATTTGTATCTTCCAACTTTAGCTAAATCATATCTCCTATTGTCAAAAAATAATCCATTAAATAAATTTCTTGCTGCATCAACTGTTGGTAACTCACCTGGTCTTAACTTTTTATATATTTCTATCAAAGCCTCATCTACAGTTTTTACAGGATCTTTATTTATTGTTGCAATAATTTTTTTGTCATCACCAAAGAATTGGATAATTTGTTCATCTGTAGCAAGTCCAATTGCTCTTAATAAGCATGTTACTGGCAATTTTCTTGTTCTATCAATTCTTACATAAA
This sequence comes from uncultured Clostridia bacterium, assembly GCA_944386645.1. GTDB lineage: Bacteria > Bacillota > Clostridia > TANB77 > CAG-508 > CAMCHB01. The sequence continues at coordinate 27,268 of CALXBW010000016.1, forward strand.
ATACATCATTAGCATCTGTTTCATATTCAAGCCAAGCACCTCTGATTGGCATTACAGTAGCAGTAAATAATTTTGCTCCTGTTTTATCATAATCTGATGCATAATAACATCCAGGTGAACGAACTAACTGACTTACAACAACTCTTTCTGCACCATTTATTATAAATGTTCCACTATCTGTCATAAGTGGAAAATCTCCGAGGTATATTTCTTGTTCTTTTATTTCACCAGTTTCTCTATTTATTAATCTTACTTTTACATGTAATCTTGATGAATATGTAGTATCTCTTTCTTTTGCCTCTTCTATTGTATATTTTGTTTTGTCTTCCATATAGTAATCGAAAAATTCAAGAACTAAATTTCCTGAATAATCCTCAATTGGAGAAATGTCCTCTAAAACTTCTCCTAGTCCTTCTTTTAAAAACCACTCATATGAATCCTTTTGTACCTTAATTAAATTTGGCATTTCGATAAAATCGCCAATTCTTGCAAATGTTTTACGTATAGCTTTTTCATGTATTACATCTGTTAACAAAAAAATCACCCCTATTTAAGTTGTGAATACTCACACTTTAATAATTTTTTAGCAGATTTATATTACTTAAAAAAAGCACAAAAAAGTCCCTCTTAAATAAAAATGTTATATAAAATAAAAATTTTACTGCCTATCAATTTTTACTCCATATAATTATTTCTATTTAATTCCTCTATTTTTGTATTTTTTAAGTTGTTATCTAGGCAACAAAAAGGCATGTTGGCAGATACTTTTTTTACCAACTTACCTTTAATATTTTTCTTTATTTAATTAGTATAACAAACTCTTTTTTTATAATAATCACCTTAACTTTTAAATTTTAGAAAAGTATACTATTTAGAATTTAAATATTTTTGAATTATCTTTAGAATTTAAATGTATTAATAAAAATGTCGTTTGTCATCTCAATATAGCTTTGTTTACTATATCACAATTACTATATAATTGTCAATATGTGTGTTAATATTTTTATGCTATTTTTTATATGTGTTAATATTTTTATGCTATTTTTTATATGTATATTTATATTATCTTTCTATATCTTTTTCCATCATTTTCTTTAAAATTTTTCCTTCTTTCTCTATATCATTGATTTTTAAGTTTTCAGTGTTTTTATTTAAAGAATACATTTGCATTTTTCTTTTCGATGCATATTCTTCATCAAGTTTTCTTAATCTCATATAATTTATTTTTTCTCTTATCTTACTAGCTTTTTCTTGTACCAATATACTTCCACTTCTTTTTATTATTTCTTTTCCTATTCCTTCTTCTTCCAACACTTCTATTATTTCCTTTATTTCTTTTGCTTTGCCTCGTGCTAATATAGTTCCATTTGTTTTTATTATTTCTTTTCCTATTCCTTCTTCTTCCAACACTTCTATTATTTCCTTTATTTCTTTTGCTTTACCTTTTGCTAATATATCTCCATTTGTTTTTATTATTTCTTTTCCTATTCCTTCTTCTTCTAATACTTTTATTATTTCTTTTATTTCTTCTGCTTTACCTTGTACCAATATAGTTCCATTTGTTTTTATTATTTCTTTTCCTATTCCTTCTTCTTCTAATACCTTTATTATCTCTTTTATTTCTTTTGCTTTGCCTAGGGCTAATATACTTCCGCTTCTTTTTATTATTTCTTTTCCTATTCCTTCTTCTTCTAATACCTTTATTATCTCTTTTATTTCTTTTGCTTTGCCTAGGGCTAATATACTTCCGCTTCTTTTTATTATTTCTTTTCCTATTCCTTCTTCTTCTAATACCTTTATTATCTCTTTTATTTCTTTTGCTTTACCACAAGCTAATATATTTACACTTCTTTTTATTATTTCTTTTCCTATTCCTTCTTCTTCCAACACCTCTATTATTTCTTTTATTTCTTTTGCTTTACCTTGTGCTAATATAGTTCCATTTCTTTTTATTATTTCTTTCCCTATTCCTTCTTCTTCTAATACCTCTATTATTTCTTTTATTTCTCCTGCTTTACCATAAGCTAATATATTTCCATTTCTTTTTATTATTTCTTTTCCTATTCCTTCTTCTTCCAATACTTCTATTATTTCCTTTATTTCTTTTACTTTACCACAAGCTAATATAGTTCCACTTCTTTTTATTGTTTCTTTTCCTATTCCTTCTTCTTCCAATACCTCTATTATTTCTTTTATTTCTTTTGCTTTACCTAGTGCTAATATATTTCCATTTCTTTTTATTATTTCTTTCCCTATTCCTTCTTCTTCCAATACCTCTATTATTTCTTTTATTTCTTTTGCTTTACCTTGTGCTAATATATTTCCATTTCTTTTTATTATTTCTTTCCCTATTCCTTCTTCTTCCAACACCTTTATTATCTCTTTTATTTCTTTTGCTTTGCCTCGTACCAATATAGTTCCATTTCTTTTTATTATTTCTCTTCCTATTCCTTCTTCTTCTAACACCTTTATTATTTCTTTTATTTCTCCTGCTTTACCATAAGCTAATATATTTCCATTTGTTTTTATTATTTCTTTCCCTATTCCTTCTTCTTCTAACACCTTTATTATTTCTTTTATTTCTTTTGTTTTGCCTCGTGCTAATATGTCCCCATTTGTTTTTATTATTTCTTTTCCTATTCCTTCTTCTAACACCTTTATTATCTCTTTTATTTCTTTTGCTTTGCCTCGTGCTAATATAGTTCCATTTGTTTTTATTATTTCTTTTCCTATTCCTTCTTCTTCTAACACCTTTATTATTTCTTTTATTTCTTTTGCTTTACCTTGTACTAATATATTTACATTTGTTTTTATTATTTCTTTTCCTATTTCTTCTTCTTCTAACACCTTTATTATTTCTTTTATTTTTTTTGCTTTACCTTGTGCTAATATACTTCCACTTCTTTTTATTACTTCTTTTCCTATTTTTTCTTCTTCTAACACCTTTATTATTTCTTTTATTTCTTTTGCTTTACCTTGTGCTAATATACTTCCACTTCTTTTTATTACTTCTTTTCCTATTTTTTCTCTTTCTAATACTTCTATTATTTCTTTTATTTCTTTTGCTTTGCCTAGGGCTAATATATTTCCATTTGTTTTTATTATTTCTTTTCCTATTCCTTCTTCTTCTAACACCTTTATTATTTCTTTTATTTCTTTTGCTTTGCCTTTTGCTAATATGTCTCCATTTGTTTTTATTATTTCTTTTCCTATTCCTTCTTCTTCCAATACCTCTATTATTTCTTTTATTTCTTTTGCTTTGCCTAAGGCTAATATAGTTCCATTTGTTTTTATTATTTCTTTTCCTATTTTTTCTTCTTCTAATACCTTTATTATTTCTTTTATTTCTTTTGCTTTGCCTAGGGCTAATATAGTTCCATTTGTTTTTATTATTTCTTTTCCTATTTTTTCTTCTTCTAACACCTTTATTATTTCTTTTATTTCTTTTGCTTCGCCTCGTGCTAATATACTTCCGCTTCTTTTTATTATTTCTTTTCCTATTCCTTCTTCTTCCAACACATTTATTATTTCTTTTATTTCTTTTGCTTTGCCTAGAGCTAATATATTTCCATTTGTTTTTATTATTTCTTTTCCTATTCCTTCTTCTTCCAACACATTTATTATTTCTTTTATTTTTTTTGCTAACTTTTCTCCTAATATTAATTCTAAACTATTACATTCTTCCATATAATTTTCCACCTCATAAATTATTTTTTAATTCATTTTTTATATATTTATTTATTAATTTCATTTTTTCATCTTTTTCAGATAAATAATTAATCTGCAACCATCCTAATATATTCAATGCTCTTTTTGATATATTTTTTTTATTAAATATATCATTTTTATCTATTTTTACTTTATATTCTATATTTCTATTGTCTTTTATTGTTTTTACAATTTCTATTGGTATTTTCATCACTAGTTTTCTATCCATATTTTTTAAAATTTCAAATACTTCTGTATATGCATTTCTTCTATCCTCTTCCATTTTTATTCACCTACTTCTTATTTAATTAACATAATGATTTTACCATCTTTTTTTATTTTTTTCAAGTACTTACATTTCTTTCTTAATTTAACTATGAAATAAATATGATAATTTCTTAAATAAAAAATTGAGAAAATGTCCAAATAAAATATTTATTTTTTTCTTAAATGACCTAATTAAAAAAATTATTTAAGTCTAGATTATAGAAATTAGAAAAATAGAATCCACACTAAAAAGGAGATGAATGATAAAATGCTATTTACAACTTATTTTCTATTTTAAATATAATAAAAAAATATATATTAAAAAACCTTAGATTATTAAACAAAGTTTTAATAATCTAAGGTTTTTTATATTATTATTGTTTTAATTCTTCTTGAGTTTCATCAATCCAATCAAGCAATATTTTCATATTTTTTTGAATAGATTCTTTACAATCAGATAAATCATTAAGAATTTCTTTTTTTCTCTCTTCTGGTAATTCATCTTCTTTTATTTTCACTAAATCTAACCAAAATAATTCATAAAGAGCATATTTAATATCTTCTTTTAAATTTTCTTTTACCTCATGCCATTTTTTATAATTTTCACATTTGGTATACTCTAACATGTTGACTTTTTTGTCTTTTGATTTTCCCCTATAATATTCCTTAAATTCCATTTTATAAAGGTAGTCAATAAATGGATTAAGCATTTTTTCAAGGTTGTTCATAATGTCTTCCTCCTAAATGTAATATCATTGAATTTAAATGCATCTTGAACTTAAAAAAAATATTTTTTAAGTTGTTATTTTTTTTACTTATATCTGATAGCATTTTATGGTCATCTTGTCAAGTATTATTTATGAAATTTTAATTATTAACATTATTTTAATGTTACAATTCGCAGCTTATATAGTTACATGTTCAATTTTTTGAGAAATAACTCTGTTGTGCGGGCGAACACTGTTCGCCCCTACAGCTATTCTATTAGATTCTTCTATATAAGTTTTTATAGATTTTGATATAATAATAATGAATAAATTTTGAATGCGATTGGAGATATTTATAGAATTTGTTATATAATTTAATGAGGAATGTTCATGGGCAAAATCTTTGATTTTGAGCCTGAATGAAAGAGG
>CALXBW010000017.1 GCA_944386645.1 uncultured Clostridia bacterium
TATATTATTCCATATTTCTATATTTTACATAACCAATAACACCTGCAACAGCAATTAATAATATTGCTGGGAAAACAAAACCTTGTAAACCTGTATATGGTAATGATGAAACACCTGAACCATTATTGTTATTTCCATTGTTACCTGTTGTTCCTGCATTATTATTATTTGTTGGAATGTTTATATTTATATTAGGAGTATTAGTATTATTGTTATTATTACCACTTGTGTTTCCACCTGGTGTATTATTATTTCCTATATTGTTATCATCAGGAGTAGTGTCTCCACCTGGTGTATTATTTGGATCCGGTGTTGGGTCTGGATCTGGTTGTGTAGTACCTTCAACATTTACACTACTTATTACATCTCCAACTAATAAATCTGGACTATTTGGTCCACCATCATAAACTACTTTTATATTATTAAATCTTATTTCAACATTTTGTGTTGTAGCTGCATCACTTTTTACATGGAATGCTATTTTTGCTACTTCTCCTGGAGTACTTGTAAAATCAGTTCTATCTATATAAAACATAGATGCATCTTCACTTAATTGTGGTGAAGTCCAACCATTTACACCTGTTATATCAGAAAGAGTAACTGGCTCAAAAATTTCCCTATCATATACCAAATCTATACTTAATCCAAATATTCCTTCACCTGCAATATCAACAAAATCACTGGTTGATATTGTTAAAACAACTTCTTCACCTGCTTTAACAGTAGTTTTGTCCATACTAACATTCACTTTTATACTAGCTTCTGCCCTTGATGTTACAAAACACATACTCACTATTACAATCGCCATTAACATAGTTATTAAAACTTTTTTCATATGTTTCCTCCTATAAATTTATTTCTCCGAAATAAGCTTTTCTTATTTGGGATAAATCAGTTATTGTAATTTCATTATCTCCATCTACATTTGCTGATTTTAAATATGCGCCATCTAATAATCTTAAATCTATTAAATGCATTTTTATCTTTGATAAATCTGTAGCACTTATTTGCCCATCTCCGTTTAAATCACCATTTACAGATAAATTATATACAATTTTATCATTTAATACTAATTTCATATCTGTAGAAATATAATCTGTATCTGATATTGGATTGTTACTCTTGTCTAAGATTTTCATCTTTGCATTTGTCTGTACACTAACTTCAAACAATTGAATATATGTATAAGGAGATATATTACTTATTATATTGTCTTCTTCGCTTATTTTATATACATCTGATATTATACCATTATCAATTTCTTGTGTAAATACTTTTATACATATATTTGCATTTTTTACATTTGTTTTACTTAAATCGACCCAATTATCTAAATCATTTCCTATGAAACTTTCTCCTTCACTACTTGTTGCTGTATCCCAAAATTTTGATGTGCTAGGTGCTTCTATTCCAATTAAAGCATCATTATCATTAGCTATATATTTAACTGCTACTGCAAATTTTTCTCCAACCAATTCTATTGGTGTATCTAACTTAATAGTATTATAACCAGCTTTTAAACTAATGATACTCTCATTTACTTTTATTAATTCGTTTGAATTTAAATTTTCATTTACATTATTTATATAGAGCTCACAATCTATATCAACTTGACTTGATATACTTATTTCACTAATTTTCTCCTCTGATTTTTCATTTTTTCTTTCAAATACATTTGCACCATATAATTCATTTTGTCCACTAATCTTTATATTAGAAGCTACTCCCAATGGATCATGTTGATAGATATTACTATAATCAATATCACTTGTATCAATAACACCTACAGCACAAGCTTCTACCATAAAATCTTCATATGATATGTAATAATATCCTGTTTCAAAATTTCCATCTATTCCATATGAATTTAAAACTAAATAAGCCCCTGGATTCTTTGGTCTATGATATGGACTAAAATTACTAACAGGATAATTATCATCCCATCCAATTATAGTTACTTGATGATTTGCTTCTAATAAATTATTATCTGAATAAAATGCAGGATATTCCATATTATAATTATAATATTCTTCATATACTGAACCAGAAACAGTCATTGCAGTTACTCCACCATATTGAACAATATGTTCTTTTATTTTATTTCTAGTTTCTAAAACTTCTTCTTCTGTATAAACGGTTCCATTTTCCATTCCATCTGTATACTTTATACTACCATCTTCCATTTTATATTTATAAATTGAAGGAAATACTACATAATCATTAATTTTTTTTACTACATTCTTATTCTCTATTTCTGATATATCTATTTGAGACTCATCTTCTGTAAATTCCATATCAGTTTCTAATATTGGTCCACTACCTCTAGTCATATAAGAAAGAGCTATCATTGGATTTCCACCATCATTTATTTCTCTTTCATAGCCCCATGGATTTATTTTTCCATTTAAAAATGTTTTTGATGTAGCATAATTCATATGTCTTTCAGAAAAATCTGAATATTCACCTTTCGTCTTTTGTAAATTAGTTTCAAGAACACTTAATGTAGAAAATGTCCAACAGCTTTTACTTGTTCCTTGATCTTTAACTCTAATTGTAGTTACATCATCCCTTAGATCATATTTATCTAATATAGCAGTTTTTCCTGCTAATAAGCTTTTAGATGCTATAAGATTTATATTAGACATATTATAAGATGAAGATTCTTTTTCATAGTCTAATACATTAATTTTGTCTACTTTTTCTATAGAGTTAATATCTATCGCAAATATATCATTACATAAAATGCTTATTATAAATATTGTGCTAAAAAATATACATTTACAAACATTAGAAATCTTCATCTTACTATACTCCTTATTATAATTCTATTTCACCAAACATTGCTTTTCTTATTCTTGATAAGTCTGTTATTGTAACATTTTCATCATCATCAACATCTGCTGCTTCTAAATATGCACCTTCTAATAATCTTAATTCAATTAAATGTTGTTTAATTTTTGATAAATCTGTTGCACTTACCTGTCCATCACCATTTAAGTCTCCACTTATTATTAATGTATATGTTTCACTTCCTGATTTCATTGTCATTCCTGTTCCAACTATTTGTCCAGTTGTTAATTCAGTACCTGATTGATTAAATACTTGTATTCCTGTTCCAATTATATTACTCTTAAATGTCTCTACTTTTGTACCTGGTTTTATTCCTACTATATTACTTCCCTCAAATTTATACACATTTGATGATATTGATTTTACTGATACCTTTTTTATAACATCTTCTGTTGTTATTCTTTCCCCTGATGCTGCATCATTTATCAAGAAGTCTTTTACTGCTATTTGTGTTTCCTCCATTGGTGCATTATCTTTTACTTTAAATGTTATACTAAATAAGTCTCCCTCTTCTGTTATGTATCCTGATGATGGCACACACAATATTTTTCCTTTATTATATGATATAGTCCATCCATTTTTTCCTTCTATATCACTTGTTGTTATTTCTTCAAATACATCTGTACTATATTCAATTACTCCTGTACATGCATCTATTCCTTGACTTCCAAAATCGAAATTCTTTGTAGATACTGTTATTGTTAAAGTTCCTCCTTTTACTATCACATCATTACTTGTTTCTACTCCTAAATTAAATCCATATGCATGTACTGGTGAAATGTAGAGTATTATACTTATAATAAATATTATTGCACTTGTTACTACTTTCTTCATTTTTAATTCCTCCTTTTATTTTAATATAATCCTAATATTAATTTTCTTAATAAAGATATATCAGTTATTGTTATTTCTCCATCTCCATCTAAATCAATTGCTTTATTATATTTTTCATCTATAGTTGTCGTTCCAATTAAACTATCTATAACTTGTTGTAAATCTGTTGTTGTTACTTCTCCATCTCCATTTATATCTCCCTGTATTATTACTACATATTCAACTTCTTCATCATCTTTTGTTATTGTTACTTTTGAACCTGTCCCTACTTTATCTCCATCTTCTAATGGTTCTCCATCTTTATCTACTATTGTTATTGTTCCATTTGTTTCTATATTATCTTTTACTTGTTCGACAGTTGTTCCATTTGTTATGTTTGTTATGGTTTTATCTTCATCATTTAATCCATATCCTGTATTAATTGTTAATTCATCTTCTGTTACATCTTCTACTGTTACTTCACATGTTGCTTTATAATTTCCATCTGTTGTTGTTGCTGTTATTGTTGCTTTTCCTGGGTTTATTGAATATACTCTTCCACCACTTACTGTTGCTACTTCTTCATTATTACTCGTCCATGTTATTTCCCTATTTGTTGCATTTTCTGGTTCTATTGTTGCTTTTAATTCAATTACTCTTCCATACTTCATATTTACTGTATTTCTATCTAGTTTTATTCCTGTTACTTTTACTTCTGATTCTACAGTAACTACACATGTTGCCTTATAATTTCCATCAGCAGTTGTTACTGTTATTGTTGCTTTTCCTGGTCCTACTGCCCTTACATTTCCTTCCTGATCTACTGTTGCTACTTGTGTTGCGTTACTTGTCCAGCTTACTTTTTGATTTGTTGCATTATATGGTATTACGTCAGCTCTTAACAGATATTCCTCTTCTTTTTTCAATGTCATTCCCGTTTTATTTAACACAACTCCTGTTACATTTGTATTTGGCAAACTTACTCTTATATTACAACTTGCTGTATACCCTCCATCTTCTGTCCTTACCGTTACTACTGCTGTTCCTTCTCCTATTGCTGTTACTTTTCCATTTTGATTTACTACTACTACATTATCATTATTACTTGTCCAAGTTACATTTTTATTTGTACTATTTGTTGGATTTAATGTTGCTGTTAATACTTCAGCATCACCCTTTTCCATTGCAAGATTTGATTTATTTAATGTAACTCCTTTTACATTAATTATCTCTGGTTCAGTTACTGTTACTTCACATGTTGCTGTCTCTCCTGCATTAACTGTTGTAACTGTTATTGTTGCTTTCCCTGCTGATAATCCTGTTACTCTTCCATTTGCATTTACTATTGCCACATTTTTATTACTACTTGTCCATACTAATGATTTATTTGTTGCATCATCTGGAAATACAGTTGCAGTTAATGTCTCTCTTGTTCCTTTTTCTAATGTCATTTTATTTTTATTTAATCTTACTTCTGTTACATCTACTAATAATGATTCTGGTAATACTACAGTACATGTTGCTGTATGTGTTCCATAGTCATCTCTTATTAAAGCTGTTACTATTGCTCTTCCCTGTTGTAATCCTATTAATACTCCATCTTCTGTTACTCTTACAACTTCTTTATTACTGCTTGACCACTGTACCTCTTTTACCGTTGCATCTTCTGGACTTATTATTGGTGCTAATACATGTGTTTCATTTTGTAGCATTGTTACTTCTTTTTGATTTAATACTATACTATCTACTGGAACATCCACCTTTACTTTACACTCTGCATATACCGTTGCATCTGATGATCTTGCAATTATTGTTGTTTCTCCTCCTGCTACTCCTGTTACTTTTCCTTGATTATCTACTGTTGCTATATTCCTATTTTCACTTGTCCAATATACCTTTGAATCTTTTACATTATCAGGGTATACTTTCGCTGTTAGTGTTTCTACATCTCCTTTTATCAATGTTAACTCTGTTTTATTTATTTCAACTTTCTCTACTGGTGGTACATAGCTTGGATCATCTGTTACAAATGCTTTTATACATATACTCATATTTTTTGTATTTGCACCATCATATAAATCTGTCCAATCATCTCCTGTATCACTTATATAACTTCTCATTGGTGCTGAAGATGCATTTTGCCAATACTCTATATTTCTAGTCTTTTCTGTTACTGATGAACCATTTATTTCATAATATTTCTCTGTTGGCGATTGTACACCTATTCTTGCTTCTTTTCTTTGTAAACTTAATTCATCTGTTGGTGAAATATATTTTACCACTACTGCAAATCTACTTCCAGTTAATGTTAATGGTTCATCCCACTTTATCGTATGATATCCTGCTGATAAAACATCTGTTGTAGCAACTTTTATTAATTTATCTTGTGTTAAATCTCCATCTTTTGGGTTTATGTATACTTCATATTGCATTGATTCTGTATTTGCTACACTTATTTCATTTATTTTTTGTGCATAGTCTACGTTTCTTGTAAATACATTTGCACCATACACTTCCGTTCCATAATAATTTCCTGCTATTGATGTTGATAATCCCAATTGATCATATTGATATATATAATCATAATTTACATATCCTAATTGCCCTATTCCATATACATTTGATTCTACATAAAAATCATCATATGCTATATAGTAATAATTAGTATTTGTTACTACTTTTGTTGAACTTACTCCTGAAAATCCCCATGACCATCGTCCATCATAATATGTTTTATACCATTCTTTATAAAAAGCATCTGCATCTACTGCAATATATGCTCCTTTTTGTGGTGCACCTGTATATGCATTTGTATAATTATCATCCCATCCTATCAACACAACATCATGATTTGGTGTTACATTTTTATTATTACAATAATATGATAATCCACCTGGTACAGCTTCATAATGCTTGTAATAAGTGTAGTAAGACTCTCCTTTGTTGTTTGTATGCTTTTCACTTGTTTGGTTAACATAATAGTTATATTTAAAATATCCATCTGTCCTATATATTTTTGAAGCAACACCACCATATTTTAATATATGTTCTTTTATATTTTGTCTGTTTTCCATAACTTGTGAAGGTGTATACATTGTTGTAGATTTATCCCATACATATGTAATTCCATTTGTTTGATATTTGTACATATTAGGAAATTTTACATAGTCTTCTACTTTTGTTGTTGGATTTTTGTCTTGTAATGTACTTAAGCTTACTTTATTTAAATTGTTTTCAAATTTCATTTCATTTTCTAAAACAGGACCTCTTCCACTTGTTAAATATCCAAGACCAACTTGAACATTTCCACCAGACCCTAAATTTCTATAATGTGGATTAGGTGTTCCTTCATTTGTTGAATTCATAGCAGTTGAATAATCCATATGTCTCATTGAAAATTCTCCACCTATACCAGTACTATTGAATTCCAATAATCTACTTGTTACCAAAGCCCAATTTTCATTTGTTGATCCATATGTTTTACTTGTTATATATTGGTATACTCTTAAATCAAAAAATCCTGGTGCTCCTAAAGCTTTATCAACTAACAATGAATCTACTGTTTCTATTTTATCTACATTTCTAAACTCATTTTCTTGTGCAAAAGCTTTACCTGATGCTAACAAACTAATTATAATAGATAAAAATACTAATCTTTTTTTTGTGCTAGACTTCATCTTTTTATTTACCTCCTTTTTTCTTTTTGTAAATAATGATACCTGTAATAGCTATTATAATAACTACTATAATAGCTATAGCTCCAATAATATAAAACTTATTATAATATTTTTTTGTTTTTAATTCTAAATTTGCATCTATACCATCTATATCTTTATTGCCATCTGTTGATTGAGATTGTTGAATAGATATTTTTGTACTTTCTACTTCTATATTATCTTTTGCTTTTAAACTTATTTGAAATACTTCTTCATCTGACCTTGTTTGTATATTTCTTTCAATTATTAACTTATTATTATTAGAGTTAAATAAAAGACCTCCCCATTGTCCCAAAGCCTTAATATCATTTTCATCAATATTTTCAAAAACATTATTATCATATGATATATTAGTTAATAATAAATCTATTCCTTCATTATCCATTTCTATATTGCTAATACCTACTGTTAATACAATTGTTTCTCCTGGATTTATTATATCTTTATCGGCATTTACTTTCATCTCAAAACTACTAGCATTTACACAGTTCATATATATAAAAATAGTTATTATAAAAGTAAATAAACTTACAAATACTTTTCTCACCTTATCACCTCTCTATAATAGTAATATACCTTTGTAAATCATTATATCTTACACAAAAATAAAATCAATACAACTTAAATTTAGAATAGGCAATCAAATTTTATCTATTATCTACGGATTTTTTATATTCAATTAAATCCATTTAGAATATTACATTTTCTTAACATTTTATATATATTTAAACAAAAAATAAGATTTTCTTTTAGGGAATTATGTATAACAAAAGACTTTACTTTTTTATTTTATCTACTTTTATTTTACCAAACACATATTTTATATTCTTTATACAAAATAATAATAACTAATAAAAATCAAAAATTTATATTAGTTGTTATTGACCAATTTTAGTTTTTGGACCAAAGTAAAAAAGCTTAAATGTCTAGTAATTATATAAATAAAAGAAACCTTAATAAGTAAATAATACTTATTAAGGTTTCTTTTATTTATTAATTTCATTATCTATTTCTGCCTTTTTCTCATTCATATCTACTAATATACCTAATTTTATTAACATTCTTTTAAACATAGATACTTTATTTTTCTTAGTTTCTACTAGACTTAAATTTTCCGAAATGGGATTTTTCTTTATTGCACCATGTTCCTTTATATATTCTTTTTTTATTTCAAACTCTTCCATTTTCTTTATATAATATTTATTATAAAAATCATAATCTGCAGTATATCCTATTATATCCTTAAAATTGTATATTCTAGATTTAAAATATTTTAAATCTTCCATTGTTCTAATCTCATTAAACTCATATTCAAAACATAATTCAATTATATAATCCTGTGTTTCAATAAATAAATTTGCAATTTTTTCTTTACACTGTTCAATTAATTGATTTGTTTGTTTTATTTTTCTTGTTCTAGTTGCATATTTTACCTCTGTAGTCAATGTATTTAGTAAAGCTTCCAAAGTTAATAATTCATCTACATTTTTTTCGATTTTGTAATATGCTCTTTTTCCGAATTTAGAACTAAATGTATTTTTAAATACATCATCACTATACAAAGTACTGTGATATAATGGATAATTTCCTGTAAAATACATCATTTCTTTTAACAATACACATTGAAGGGGATAATATTCTGGACTTTCTGTAACTAAGAACAAATCATAGTATTTCACTTTATCTACTTCAGTACCAGTTGCTGTTGCAGCCATTAGTTGTACTGCCGCTTCATTTAATCCAATACCTTTATTTGTACCCTCTGATATATCATACAATCCTAATCTTAACAAATTTCCTTTTTCATCTTTTATTTCTTGTAAATAATGTATACATTCATGAATAGCAAACTCTTCTATTTCATCTATAGAAAACTTATCATTAAAATATATAGATTGGTTTCTATAAAAATATTTTGCAGCTGATGCATCTTCAGGCATTTGGGCAAAATACATTTGCAACCTAGATATTGATATAAATAAATCGCTTTCATTAATATTATGTTCATTAAAAGTTTCATATAATTTATGAGAAATATTTTTAGAAATTTTATTAATTGTAAGTATATCTAGTGGTCTTATATTTGTGATTCCTTCTTTTTTTAATACAGACTTTATATTCATATTAACCCCTTTTCTCTTTTGAATACTATAATACTTATTATAACCTAATAATATTTAAAAACATATTTCATAGTTATTAAATTTGTATTACATTTAAATTACAGTTTGTATTTATCTTATTATATTTTAATAAATAGAGAAAATTAATATATTATTTTTGAAAGTCGAGGTAGTTGTACATCGTAAGCTCATACTTACAAAGTATGTGAGACCGAAAAAATAATATATTAATTTTCGATGATTTTAAATTTATTTACCAAAAAATCTAATGTATTTTTTATTTGTAACTCCCAGCAGCGCACAGTCTGTAAATTAATATTAAAAATGTTATCTATAAAGAAATATTTTATCAAAATATTTATATAACAGACTGTAAGCTTGCTGGTCCTCACGAATTGTTACTGCATAAAAAGTACATTAGATTTTTTGGCTTGAACAATTTGTTACCATCAAAAACAAATTACATCAAATACTGAACTATATTTTTCGCCGCATCTCTGCCAGCCTTGCTAGCCCAAGCAACTGTGCATTTTCCACCTATTAAGTCTCCACCAGCAAATACTCCATCTATATTAGTTTTATAATTATCATCAACTTTTATATAACCTTTTTCATCTAATTCTAATCCATTTTTTATTGCTAGTTCTCTATCAATTTTTGATCCAATTGCCATTATTACATAATCCATATCTATCTGATAATTACTATTTTCAATGTTAATAGGATACTCTCTTGTTTCACCTTCTTTTTTTACCAATTGTGTTTTTATTAATTCTATTTTTTCTACATGGCTATTTCCAATTATTTTTACCAGATTTGCTTTATGTATAAAATTTACTCCCTCATTTTTAGCATCTTTGATTTCTTTTGGTTCAGCAGGCATTTGTTTTTCTTCTCTTCTATAAATAATGTTAACACTTTTTGCATCTAGCCTTTTTACAGTCCTTGCAATATCTATTGCGACATTTCCACCACCTATTATCGCTACATTTTTTTCTTTATAATCTGGGTGCTTATTATATTTAAGTAACTCATTTGCTCCATACACATTATCTAAATTTTTCCCTTCAACATCCATGAAACATGAATTATTGGCACCAAAAGCTAAATATATAGCATCATATTCTTTCTTTAAATCTTCTAAACTTATATTCTTACCTAAAACATATCCACTCTTAACTTGTATACCTAATATTAATACTTTATCTATTGTATTATTAATTATTTTTTTATCTAATCTAAAATCTGGTATTCCATAATTTAATATTCCACCTAGCTTTTCTTCTTTTTCATATATTGTAACATCACATCCGCTTCTAGCAAGAAAAGCTGCCGCAGTAAGTCCACTAGGTCCTCCACCTATTATTGCTACTTTTTTATTATTAACTAATTTTTCTTTTAACTCTATATTTTTTTCTTTATTTACATCTCCAACAAAAGACTCTAGCAAACCAATATCAACAGGATTTCCCTTTATACCTCTTACACAATTTCCTTCGCATTGCTTGCTATGTGGACATATTCTACCACATATTGAAGAAAGTACAGTTGTCTCTTGCAAAACATCATATGCATCATCAAATTTCTCTTCTTTTATACATTTTATAAATTCCGGAATATTATTTCCTAATGGACAACCTTTTGTACATGGTTTAGTCTTACAATTTAGGCAATAATTTGCTATTTTCATTATTTCATCTATCTTTTCCATAATTTTTCCTTTCACCATATATTTAATATATCAATTTTATTATACATTTTTTTAAGTTTCAATTAGTTTGACCATTTATTCAGGGTTATCTTATTTTTTCTTTTTAGAAATTTCACTCCTTATTCATCTCTTCTAACCTTTTTTTGACCTCTTTTAAATCTTTCCAAAAATATATCTTTTTAGTATCATCTCTAAGTAAAGCAGCAGGGTGAAAAGTTGGCATATATAAAATTCCATTTTTATTAAACCATCTTCCTCTTGAATTAGTAATTCCTAAGTCTTTACCTAAAATTGTTTTTAATGCTACACTTCCTAACAATACTATTATCTTAGGTTTTAACAATATAACTTGATTTCTCAAATAATCTAAACATGCATTTATTTCATCATCTTGAGGATTTCTATTTCCTGGTGGCCTACATTTAACTATATTTGCTATATATACCTTATCTCTGTCTATACCTATTCCCTGAAAAGCCATATTCATTAACTTTCCTGCTCTCCCCACAAAAGGAATACCTGTATAATCCTCGTCTGCACCAGGTCCCTCTCCTATAAACATTAAATCTGCTTCTTTATTTCCTTCTCCAAAAACAACATTTGTTCTCGTTTTAGATAATTTACATTTTTCACAAGTTTTACAATTTTTTCCTAGTTCTTCCCAATTACTGTACATTTTTTCCTCCACTATTTTATATATATTAATGAAACATTTACTCCGTATTTTTCTTGTGTTTCTACTCTTGAAGAATGTAATATATCTGGATTGCACATACTACAAATATTTGAGTCTATAATATTTTCATCTTTTATTCCCATTTCTTCCATTAAAATTTTATTTATTAATACAGTATCTATATAATATTTTTGTTTATTATTTTTTATATCACCTTTATATATTATCTCATCTAACATATTTGTATATCTATATTTTTCTTTAAACATATCCATTACATCTTCATCAACTTCAAAATGGCACTTTCTTATGCTTGGACAAATTGAGCAAATTATCTCAGAAGAATTACATCCAAACTCTTCCTTCATCTTTAATATTTCTTCTTTTATAATTCCATTTAATGTTCCTCTCCAACCAGAATGAACATTTCCTATAATATTTTTTTCTTTATCATATAACATTATTATAATACAATCAGCATTTGTAGCTGCAAGTATAATATTTTTCTTTCCTGTTATAAGTCCATCTACTTCATTTAAACTTTCATTTTCAAAATCTGGGCCATTTTTATTTTCTTTCTCTTTAACTACTTTAACATTATTGCTATGTGTAAATATTGGTTTTACTAAATTATTATAATCCATACCTAAACTATTGAAAATTTTTTTATACCCTTCTTTGGCAATAATAATGTTTTCAGGTTTTCCCCTTGTTTTTAAATTTATACCATCATTTTTTAATATATAATAATGTTCTATTTTATCATTATACTCCAATAATTTTCTAAATTGTAAATACTTTATTCCATTTTTCTCACTTTGAATTACTTCATTATTTGTTAAATTTTTCACTTATTTTCTTTAATACCTCCTTTTTATCCATATATTTTATATAATTATATTCATTATTTTTATTTCTAGTATTAAAATTGCATATTGATTTATAGTTACAATACTCACATGGTGTTTTTTTAGATTTATCATAATATGGTTTTATATCTATATTACCACTCATTATCTCTTTTCCTATATTTTTTATCGTATCTATAACCTGTTTTTGTAAATTTTTAAAATCTTCTTTACTTATTGTACTAGAATATTTTTCGCTTATATTTCCTTCTTTATCTAAATATGCAGGTATGTATTGTGAAGCTCCTTTTTCCAAACTATTATCCATCATCTTAATAACTTTCACATCTGCTAGTATTAATCCATTCATCTTGAATTTCTTTCTTATCTTCTCTTCTATTTTTTCTTCATCTTCTATATTTGAAATTTCAACTATTGGATCTGTTAAATTAAAATATAGTATTCCAGCTGACAAATAATCTTCTTGTTTTGTTATACTATCCAAATAAGTTATTAATTGTAATTGTAGTCCATATATAACTTCATTTAATTCTATATCCTTTATACTTGATTTATAGTCAATTATTCTTATATATTTTCCCTCATCATTCTCTGCATAATCTACTCTATCTATTTTACCAGTTATCTCAATTTTTCTATTATCATCAAGTTCTATCTCTATAGGTGGATATTCTCCACCATTTTTAAACTCTATTTCATTTCCTAACACCTTAAAATTACTATTTCTTAATTGCTCAATTATATAAAATATAGACTTTTTTACAACATTTTTTAATCTTTTAGTTAATATAATAAATCTTGTTGAATATGTAAATTTATAATATTTTGATAAATTTAATTTTTCATTTACAATATTATCTATAATGTTTTCTATCTTATTTACATCTATGCTTTTTATATCGATATTATTTTTATTTATGTACTCAAAAAACTCATCTATTATTTCATGCATAAACGTACCTGTATCAATAGACTGTATCTTAAAAGTTTCTTCTTCTTTTAACTTAAGTCCATATTTTAAATAAAAAGAATATGGGCATTTTCTATATTGCTCAAGTCTAGATATACTTGTTTTAAGTTCTTTTCCATATAATTCTTTTATGTATTCCTCATTTATCTTTTCTGGTAAATTACTATAATTTATTCCTTTTAATGCTGTTTTTAATTTTTCTTTCCATATATCATCATCTTTATAATAATTATACACATCATACCATATAGAATCTATACTATTTCCATCTTTTAATTTATATATATTTTCTAATAATTCATCAAAAGTTGATTCTTTAGTTCCAATAAAACTCTCCTTTTTTATAATATCACTTTCTTTTTTTATATTTGGGAATATATTTTTAATTTTTGATATTAGTACAGAAGGTCTTATAGCTTTTCCTTCATTGTCTGTTGATGTATAAGATAAAAACAACTTATTTTCTGGAATTGTTAATGCTTTATATATATTAAATTGTTCATCATATAATTGTTCTATTGTTGTTTTTGCAATTTCTAAATTTTCTTTTCTTAGTACTTCTCTATCTTTATTATCTAAAAAGCCCTCATTTTTATTTACACTTGGAAATACTCCATCATTCATCCCTATTATAAAACAAACATCAACTTTGTGAGTTCTTGATCTTTCAATATCCCCAAAAATAACTTGATCTTGAAAACTAGGAATTGTGCCTAAATCTTTATTTTGTATTCCTATTGTAAGTAGCTCTTTATATCTTTCAAAACCTATTTTTTCATCTCCAAATATATTTACTATTTCATCTAATACTTCTATAATAATATTTAATCCTGTTTCATATTCTCTTGCTATTTCAATTTCACCAATTTGTTCTAACTTTTTTATTTTACTTTCAAGTTTAGAAAGTACATTATCATTTAAAAAATAATAAATCTCTTTAGAAATATTTCTTACATTTTTTTCATCATATATTTTATTTTTTAAATTAATAAGAGGATCTACAATTCTCTTTCTTAGATTATTTAATCTTGTCAAATCTTCACTATCTAAATTTCCATAATTCCAATCCTCTTTATACCATTTGTTACCTTTTATTCCCCATTTTATACAATACTTCTCTAATACAAATATATCTTCATTTTCTATATCTAATAATCCTGTTTTGATATATCCAAAAACCGCTTCATATGACCAATTTTTAGAAAATATTTCAAGCATAGATATAATTAATTTTATCAATATATTTTTACTTAAATCTCTCTTTTCATCTATATAAACCGGAATATTATATTTATAAAATATAGCTTTTGCTATGGAATTATAATTTTCTATATTTTTTGTAATAATTGCAATATCTTTATATCTATAACCATTATCTCTAACAAGTTCAATTATTTTTTTTGCAACAAATTCTAATTCTGAATATGGATTCATTGCTAAAAAAATATTTATATTCTTCGTTTCTTCTTCATATCTTTTATAATTTATATTATATAAATTACCTTCTAAAAATTTTAATTCATTATTCTTAAATCTATATAGATTATTAAGCTTTATAGGTTTATCTATTTCTATATTATTTTTTTTTGCAATTTGTATTATTTTCATTATGGCTTTTTTATTAGGATAAAATACATCTATTTCTGGCATGTTACTTTCTTCTAATTCATCTATACAAATTGATATATTTACTTGTTTTGCTTTTTTTGATAACTCTTCTATTATAGAAAATTCTTGTTTTGTAAAACCAGCAAATTCATCTATATATATTAAAGAATTATCAAAACTCTTACTTTCTTTAATCTTTTCAAATAAAATAGTCAATAAATCATCATTATTTATATAATTGTTTTTTATTCTCTCTGAATATTTTTTATATACAATATCAATATCATTTAATTTTGTTTTTAAATAAATATCATTTATATCATCTTTGACCTCTGATAATTTACTTTCTGTAATATTATGTTTTTTCAATTCAGTAAATAGTCGATTTACAATATCAACATTTTTATCTGATTTTCCTAAAAATTTTAAATTTTTTCTTTCTTTTCTTAAAATATCATAAATAAGCATTGAAGTTCCACAATCAGTTAAAACTGTGTCTGTAATACCTCCAACTTCTTGTAATATTCTATAAGCCATTCTATTAAAAGTTAGAACCTCTGCATTTATAGTACTATTCTCATCAATAGTATCAAGCAATTTTTGTTCAGCTGTAAAAGAAAATTGCTCAGGTGTAATTATATATATTTTATTTTCATTTTTTATTCTATCTTTAATCTCATTAAAACAATATGTAGTTTTTCCGCTTCCAGCTCTACCATATATTATTCTTAAACTCATTAAACTCACCAAAAATATTTTATCATATATATATACACTCTTGCTAGGAGTATAAAGAAAAATTTTTCAAAATAAATATTGTCTTTTTGTCATACTTTTATTATAATATCATTGTGCCCGCCTTTCATAAGGAGGTGAAATTTAATGGGCAACATCTTAAAATTATTTGTACTTATTATAATATATCTTATTCTTAAGATATTTGATGATTAAGTACATAAAAAAGACTAGAGTCGCACCTCTAGTCTTTTTTTTATGCCATTTAATGAGCAATATCTTAAAACTTTTAATACCTAGATTATACTATTTATATTTTTAAAAGTCAACATTTTTTTAATATACACATTAAGCTTGTTTCTTAGCCTTAATAATCTTGTTTCCACACATCTTTATTATATCAATTGCAAATGTCATAACTACAAAAACAATCATAATTCCAAGTAATGCATTAACGTCTGTTTGAACAAAACCTGGACTTGTTCCTATAATAGCTTCTTTAAATAAATTTAAAGAATATGTCATTGGCATTAGTGAATTAATATCTTGATAAAATTGTGGTAATGTCTCCATTGGGAATGTACCACCACATGCTGCAAGCTGTATAACCAAGAATAAAATAGTTATAAACTTTCCTACATCTCCAAAATTAACCATTAAAAATTGAATTATACTCAAAAATGCCAAAGATACCAATATACATGAACCATAATACAATAAATTATTTTCCACATCAAAGCCTAATCCTACCTTCAATAATCCTCCTAATATAACCGCTTGTGCTATCGCAATAAGTAAATATATAAATGTACGGAATGCTCTATTAGGTGCATCTCTTCCAATTCTCTTAAATCTATTATGTGGATCAAAATAAATACCAACAAATATCATAAGTCCACCAATCCACAAAGATAAAGACATAAAATAAGGTGCAAATCCTATTCCATAGTTATCCACAGGTTCTACAACATTTTCTTCTACTTCTATAGCATTTTTAGCATAATCACTTATTCCATTTAATTTAACTAATTCTGCTCTTGCTTCATCAATAGATTTTCCAATCTCACTAACAAATTCATTTTGTCCATCTAATAATATATTACTACCTTCAAGAGCATCTTCTGTTCCTCTTTTTAATTCAGTAATTCCTGATTTTATCTCCTCAGAACTAGAACTTAAAGTTTCTGTACCGTCTTTTAACTCTCTACTACCCTCTTTTAATTCTTCTGCTCCTGCTTTTATCTTATATATTCCATTTTCAATAGTCTCAATACCACTGCTAACTTCTGGTAAAGCCTCTGTTGCACTAGATAAACTTTTTATACTTTCATTCATTAAATTGCTATTTGTTTTTAATATATTACCTGAACTATTTAATTCTGATAAGCTATCTGATTGTGCTAAACTAAGTATATTATCATATATAGCTTTAAATTGTGGATCATTTAAAGCCTCTGGATTTGTTTGAACATATTGAATTATAGTTGTTAATAATGTGCTTATTTGTTTTGTTGCACTATTTACACAATCTACATATTGTGAAATTCCATAATTTAATTCATTTTCCTTTTCTGATAAAGTACTAGCGGCTTCACTAATTTTAGATAAATCTTTTGTACTATTTGTTAAAGTTTTACTTCCATCATACAAATCATCTATACCATTATTTAAACTATCAATTCCATTTTGTAAACCTGATGTCGCTTTATCAACAGAAGAGACTCCCTCATTAAAATCATTATAATTTTTACTTAATGTTCCTATTCCATTATCTATTTTTTCCACACCTTCTGTTAAACTTTTACTACCCTCTTCTAATTTTGTAGCAGCTTCTTCAACTGTTTCTAATTGATTAGGCACATCATTTAATTTATCTGATAAATTATCTACTACCTTTCCTGTAACTTCTTCTTGAATTTTTTCCTCTATTTGTGTTACAGCACTGTCAATTATTTGAGCAGCCAAAAAATTCGATTTTTGATTAGGTGAATATGTAATTTTTGCTATCTGTTTATTTTCTGTTTCTCCACTATTTAATTTTTCTGTAAAATCTTCTGGAATCTCTATTATTGCATAATATCTTTTATTTATTAAACCATCATTTGCCTCATCTTCATCTACTAATTGAAAATCCATCTCTTTTTCTTCTAATATATTATCAACAAAATTTTTACCTAAATTTTCATTTTCATTACCTTTATCATTATTAACTATAGCAACTGGTATATTCTCTAGATTAGCATATGGATCCCAAAAAGCTTTTAAATAGAAAAAACTATATATAAGTGGAATTATTATTATACCAATTATTATTAATGGTTTCATAATCTTGCTTTTTTTATTTTCTTTTTCCATATTTAATTTACTCACTTCCTTGAATTAAAATCCCCTTTTTTAATATTTCAAATATCTCATTTGAAATATCTTTTTCATTTATTTGTGTACTATCTAAATCACTCTCGAAAATTAAAGCCATATAAACTTTATAAATTACAAAAGTTAATACATCTAAATTACAATCTCTTATAAATTTATTTTCCTTAGCATATATTAATTTATTTTTTATATACTTTTTAACTTCTATATCTAAAATTTTTATAGCTTCTATTATCTTTTGATTTTTAAAATCTTCTGCTTCTTTTGTTATTGTACTTAAAAAATTATTTTCTTTTTTATATTTCAATACTGTATATATTGTTTCATGTACCATTTCTAAAAAAGGTAATTTCTTATTTTCTATATTAGTTACTGCAACATGCATTTTTTCTAATTCCTCGAATATAAAAAATTTTAATAATTCTTCTTTATCTTTAAAATATGCATATACTGTTTTTTTGCTTACATTAGCTTCTCTTGCTATCTCATCCATGCTAACCTTTTTATAACCATACTTAGTAAAAAGCTTTCTTGCTGCTGCTATAATTTGTTCTTTTTTCATATATCCACCTCTTATATACTATTACACTAATTTAGTTTACTGGTATATTATACTCTCTTTATTCTATGTTGTCAACACTATTGTTATGATAATAATTGAAAAGCTGATGTATCTTTCAATACATCAGCTTTTCAATTACAACTAAACATAAAACTTACTCAATTGACACGGATAGAATTTTTCAATGCACCAGACATCTGACAAGTATATATATCTCGATTTTTTATATATACTATACGGTTTTATAAGATTTATTTTTACAATGGCTGAATTAATATCATCCAGCTCTATAATCTTTTCGTCCCACTCGTTATATTCTTCAAAAGAATATTTTAATTTTTTCTCAATGATGCTATAATAAACTATTTTGTCTGATTTTACTTCTTTTTTTAATACTCGTGGTATAATTAATTTTGATTTTGTTATAACTATACCAACAACTGTATTTTTCTTTTCTTCTTTCCAAATAAAAAATCTATTATTTAGAAATATCCGTAATTTTTTTAAAATCATTATTATGTCCTTCTTTCCAAGATACTATTAATCATTTTTTTAAATGTAATAAAAGGAACTTTTTCTCAATTTCTATAATATCATTAAGAGAAAAATAATTCTTATTTTCATCTTTTATAGTTCCAGGATACTTTTTATTAACCATCCTTATTGCTTCTGGATTTATTGTAATTCTTGTTATTTTTAAGCCCCTTTCATTTGGTATCTCTTCATAAAACTCCTCAGAAGTTATAATATCAAAATATCTAATTAGACAATTTGAAAAAGGTCTTTTATCCTTTTTAGTATATAGTACCTTCGCATCAATAATTCTTTCTCCTTCCATAACTAACGCAAGAACTGTACCTTCTCTTTGATATCTTACATCTTTCACTTTGTTTTTAATCAACAATTCAATTAGTTTCCGAATTTTTTTGCAAAGCATATAAAACACCTCTTCTAAAATTAATACTTCTTTATTATACCATTAATTATTTTAGTTTACAATAATCTATTTTATATAAATACAAAAAAATTACATATATTATTTTTGAAATTTCAAAAAACAATATATGTAATTTTATTTTTTAATTTAATAAGTTTGGAAGTTCTCTATTTATAATGTTTATTTCTTGTTGATTTAATCCTTTATAATATGGATTAATAACTTCCTTTCCATATTTTTTATTCACCAACTGAGTTATCCTATGGATTGGTATCCACTCTTCTACATAAATACTTTTTAATCCCTTTTGGTTTTCATAAATTTTTCTTTTAGAATCTTGTGTGAAAAAGAAACCCTCCAATCCAAAATGGTCCTTTTTCATTACCGATAATTCATATGACATACTTCCGTCTTTTTCGTGGATTTTTACACCCACTAAGCCTCTCTTGTTGATTACATCTTCTTTCCTTTTTTCTTCAAATAATAAAGATTTTAAAAATACATAACAATTCCGCAAATTTTTGCTTAAATTTTTTAACATAATTCTCAATCCCTTCTGAATTATTTGCAAGTATAATTATATCACTATTTACATCCATTTTCAATTCATTTTATTATTTTTTATGGAAATCTTTATAAATTATTAGTTACTTCTTAAATTAATCATATTTTAATACGAAAATGACAATAATTAATATATTTATACTAATTATTGTCATCTTCTATTAGATATCTTTTTATAATATTGTTTGTAATTCCTTAATAATTATTTTATATTCATGTTCTTCCAGTCCTTCGTGAAAACTTGAAATGATTTCTTTATTATATTTACTATTCAATTTTTCTGTTACTTCATGAATAGGCATCCATTCCATAACCCCTTCTTTTTCACCAAATTTTCTCCAATTAAATAAAACTTGACACATGTTACTTTTTCCATGAAGAATGAATCCATTCTCTTCTTTTTGTGCAAGATAATTTTTTATTTCTCCATCTTTATCTTGATATTTCACAATACCGAGTCCATACTTCATAATAACATATCTTTCTTCATAAGACTCTTCAATCAGCTTAAATTCTTTAAACCACTTTCTTAATCTCCGTATTAATTTTTTTAGCATGATATTTCATCCTCTCTAAATAAAGTTACAGTTTATATTATACCATACTCATAAGAATTTTACAATATCTCATTTTTAGTACTGTAACTACTCCACGATAAAAATACTCTATGCATCCCTTTTCCAGTAAAACAAATATTGTTGTGCGATACCTGCTAAATTACTATATTTATCCTTAGCAAGTTTTCTAATTTCTTCTTTTTTAACTTTAGTTTCATCTTCATTTTTTATATATAATTCATTCATTACTCTTCTTACCCAAACATCAATAGGAAATACATCAAATCTTCTCATAGAAAATAACATTATACAATCAGCAACTTTATCCCCTACACCAGGAAATTTATTCAACTCTTCTCTTAATACATTCGAATCCTCTATTTTTTCTATATCTTCTAATGATACTACATTATTTACTATCATTTGTGTTGTCTCATATACTCTTTTATCTCTAAAACCTAATCCCAAATTTCTTAAGTCTTGTATAGATGCCTTACTTAATTCAATTGGATTTGGAAATGTATAATATTTATTTTCTCTCCAAATAATTTCTTTTCCATACTTTTCTGATAGTTTTTCTATAATCTTCTTTATTCTTGGAATGTTATTATTTGCAGAAATTATAAAAGAAATTAATGCCTCCCATTTATCCTGTTTTAATATTCGTATTCCATCTCCATATTTAATACTGTTTTTTACGTTTTCATCTATTTTAGAAAGCTCTTTTTTTATCTTTTTATAATCTGTATTTAAATCAAAATATTTATCGCATATTTCTTTAATATTTCCATCTAGATTTCCACAAAATATTATATCATTGTTAACTTTTTTCACATTTAATACATTGTTTTCAAATACACCTGTATAACTACCATCTTTTTGTTCATTCCACCTAAAACATTGTCCACATTCAAAAATATGTTTTGGTTCAAATGAATCTACATTTTTTATTACATATGTTTGTTCCAAGTTTTATCCTCCATTCCTATGTACAAACTTTATTTCTTTTATATCGATATTACTATATATTATCCAAATTTTCAACCTAATTTTTTTCTAAAATAGTTCCTTCTATTGCATTATATTCTTTAAATCCCTTTCCAAATACCTCTCTAGCATTAGAAATTACTATAAATGCATTCTTATCAACCTCATCTACTATCTTTCTAATTTTTGAAACTTCATTTCTATTAACTACACACAATAAAATTGTTCTTTCTTTATTCGTATACATTCCCTTTCCATATAATCCTGTTGTCCCTCTTACCAAACTTTTATTTATATTATCTGATATTTCTCCGTATTTATCTGATATAATAAATATCATCTTTGAAAAATTTATTCCTTCAAATGATATATCAATCATTTTACCCATTAAATATATTGCTATAGCAGAATATAATCCGACTTCTATAGTTCTAAAAAATAGAACACTAA
Source organism: uncultured Clostridia bacterium (assembly GCA_944386645.1). Lineage (GTDB taxonomy): Bacteria > Bacillota > Clostridia > TANB77 > CAG-508 > CAMCHB01. Next base: position 22,505 of record CALXBW010000017.1, read on the forward strand.
GCAATACTATTATTGTATCAAAAATTATGACAATATTGCTAGTTCTAATTTCTACATTAAATCTTTTCACTAAAGTAGTTATTAAATCTGTTCCACCTGTTGATGCACCTGCTTTAAATATTAATGCTGTACCAAGTCCCATCAATATTCCCCCATATATGCATGCTAATAATCTATCTTCAGTAAGTGAAGGTAATCCTTCTAATATATTTAAAAAGAAGGACAATAAAATTGTTCCCCCAACTGCCTTTAATATAAAATACTTTCCTATTTTTAAATATGCTAATATTAATAGTGGTATATTTATTATAAAATTAGTTGTTCCAACTGGAATATTCCACAAATAATATACAATAGTAGCTATACCTGAAAAACCACCTGTTGATAAATGATTAGGAAGTAAAAATTGTGCCGTTGCAAAAGCCATTATTAAACTTCCTAAAATAGTATAAAAAATTTCTAAAATTATATTTTTTAAATAATTACTCATACTAAAAGTATGAGTAATTTATTCTTTTTTATTCAATTATTTATTTACTTTATTCTCTTCTAAAAAATCTGAATATTTTTTTAATATTTTAATATCAAAATTTCCCAATTTTTTATCCACATCCTGTACTATTTTTAAATCCACATCATATAATTCTTTTAATTTATTAACATTTTCTTTTTTATGCCCTATTACATTATTAACATTCATTGGATTTACTAATATTTCTACTTCTTTTACTTTAACATTAAATTTCTTTATTCTATTAACAATACTATCATACCAAACTGCATCTTCAACTAATTGTCCAAATGCTTCATGATATGGACCTGCAATAACTTCACTTTTTTCATTTTCTGGAGATGAAATTATATCTGTATTTTGCAAACCTATTCTTATAACTTCAATTTTTTTATTTCTAAAAAAATAATATAACTCTTTACATCTTTCTACTGCTTGTTCTAAACTTAAAGGTATATACTCTCCAATATTATATTCTATCTCAAGTTGTGTGTTTCTTATTACCAATACAGGATATATTCTAACCATTTTAGGCTTTAATTTTGCTAAATCCTCAGCAGTTTTCATTTCATCTTTTTTTGTACTTTCAGGTAAACCGACCATCATTTGATGGCCTAAAACAAAACCTTTTCTTCTTATCAGTTTAGAAGCCTTTTTTACATCTTCAAAGCTATGATTTCTTTTACATCTATCTAACAAGTAATCATTAGATGTTTGAACTCCCAATTCTATTACTTTTACTCCATATTTTTTCAACATTTTTAATATACCTTTACTTATATAATCAGGTCTTGTTGAAACTCTTATACTGTTTACATCACCATTTTTCACATATTCATATGCTACTTTCAATAAATTTTCTTGTTTATTTACATCTATTCCTGTAAAACTGCCACCAAAAAAAGCTATTTCTTTATACACATCTTTATCTTTTAAATTCTCCAAATAAAAATCTACTATTTTTTTCACATCATTTTCTTTAACTTCTTCTAGTTGCCCGCTAATACTTCTTTGATTACAAAACACACAATCATTAGGGCATCCTAAATGAGGCACAAAAATTGGTATTATATATTGTTTTTTCATAATAACCTCCACTAAAGCTTATTTATCTATAACAAAAACTTTATCAATAATCTCAATAATTATTAAAAATAATAATCAAAATCATTGATTTATAATTCACAATTTTAAAGTTGATATCAATTGATATTCTTGTATAAAACTTTTACATTACTTTCTGATTTATTTTGCTCAGTGCTTCTTTGGCTGCATTCATTTCTGCTGACTTTTTTGTACTACCTTTTCCATTTGATATTACTTTTCCATTAACACATAATTCTACTGTAAATACTTTTTTATGATCCGGACCACTTTCTCCAATAGTTTTATATTCAATGTTGACATCTCCATGCACCTGTAATTTTTCTTGTAAAACAGTTTTATAATCTTTCATTCCTACATGTTTTGTTGAAACTTCAATAGTTTCTTTTAGGTTAGATATAACAAAATTCTCTGCATCTTTTAATTTTCCATCTAAATATATGGCAGCGATTATAGCTTCAACAGAATCAGCAAGTATTGCCGGTCTATTTTTACCATTATTAACTATTTCACTTTTACCCAAGAATAAGAAATCACTAAAATTATGCTTTTTAGCAACTTGATATAAACTATTTTCACAAACTACGCTTGCTCTAACTTTAGTCATTTCTCCTTCAGTAAGATTATTATAATTAATAAATAAAAATTTACTTACAATTACTTCTAATATTGCATCTCCTAAAAATTCTAATTTTTCATTACTTTCCACCTTATTCTCATATGCATATGATGTATGTGTTAAAGCTGTTTTTAATAGCTGTTTATTTTTAAATACATAACCTATATTCTCTTCAACTTGTGCAAAACTTTCCATAAAACCTCCACTTAATTTTTCTATCCATGATTATATATCTAATATTAAATTTTGGCAATTTATTTTTTAGTGATTTATAAATTTTATAAACAATTCTTGTTTCATAAGAATTGTCATCTTAATTTAAATATTTTATTTAAATTAAGATAAAGAACAAAAATATATACCATATTAAACAACAATAATTATTTAATATGGTATATTCTCTTATTTTAATATCCATGGTTTTTCTTTGCTACCATCACATTCTATACTTCTATCAATCTTCTTATTTTTATTTATCTTTACTATTGGTCTTATTCCATACCCTTTTCTGAATTGATCTATATTTGTATCATTACCTTCACATAAAGGTTCACCATGAATTAATCCTTTTCCTCCTCCTGCATCAATACAAAATCCACAAAAATCTACATTAAATAAATCTTCATCATAATTAAGTCCTAAACATCTATTAGGTATCCAATATCCTCCATTTAATAAAATATTTTTTAATTGGCTATCTCCTATATAATCTTCTCCCCAATATTCATAGTATGTATATTTAAATCCTGACTTAGTTTCATCTGATCTTCCATTGTCTCTACTTGTTTTTAAAGTTGGATAATATATTAATTTACTATTTTCTATTTTTCCATATTCTTCATCTAATTCTTTATAAGCTTCTTCTGTATTTGGTATATTAGCAAATTTATTTATATCTTTCAAATTTATACTTCTTGCTCCTGAATTTAAAGTATTTTTTTCTAATCCATCGACTTCATTACCTACTTCATATTGTACAATATTATTTGTATCTGCTCCATATCCATAACCATATATACTACAAGCTTTTTGAATTTCCTCTTCAAAATATAAGTATCCTATATTTCCTTTAAAAAATAAATTTTTACCACTATCTGTTTTTATTGGTTCTTCTGAAATTAACTCTAGAATTCCTTCTTCTTTATTAACATTTAAAACAATCCATTTTATATCTTTATTAGCCGTAAATGTTTGTGCAGAATCACCATTTCCATTTTCTAAAGTACTTCCTACATTAGATATATATGATAATTTCTTTGTATCAGTAACATTTTTTGTAGGATCATATTCAACATAATCTCCTACTTTTACAACATCAATAATTGTTTCCATATAACTATCTATATCACTTAATAACTTACTTTCCTTTTCAGCTTCCTTCTCATATTCATTAACTGCCACTTGTGACTTATTTATAACTCCATTTTCATTCAATATAAAGCTAAAAGTAACGCCAGCTAAAATCAATAGTATTATAATTGTAACAATTAACGCTACTAATGTAATACCTTTATTATTATACACTTTTCTCATCATTAGTTCTCTCCCTTTTATTCATATAACAAATATTATCATATTTATAAATATAATTCAATATTTTCCTATATTTTTTTAGATAATATTAACAATTCTAAAAGGGTTATAAAGCAAAAAAAAGATATTGTTTTAATAACAATACCCTTTTTATTTTCTATGTGTTTTCTTTTATATAATCAACAACATCTCCAACTGTAACAACTTTTTCAGCGTCAGCATCTGGAATTTCTATATTGAATTCTTCTTCTAATGCCATTATAAATTCAACAATATCTAAAGAATCAGCTCCTAAATCATCTATAAAAGATGCATCCATTGTTATTGAAGCTTCTGCAACTCCTAATTGTTCAACTATTATAGCTTTAACTTTTTCAAATATCTCTTCTTGATTCATTATTTTTGTACACCTCCTTTAGCTAAACCATAAGTCATATTTTATATACACACTTATATATTATAATTTAATAGAATTGTCAAGTATATTATTATAAATTATCTTTATTATTTATTTTCTCAAACTCTTTCATCATTATGTTTACCGAATTACTTTTTGCAAATTGCTCTGCTTGCTTTATTGTAAAATAAAATAAGAATTCATCACTGCTTCCATGAGCTTTTACTACAGGTTTTTTTACTCCCAAAAATAGTGCTCCTCCATACTCCCTATAATCTAATGTTTTTTTAAATTTACCTATAGATGGTAATGTTGGTATTGCACATATTTTTGCCCATAAGTTATGTGTTAAACTTTCTGTTAGAGTAGTTTTAACTAATCTTCCCATTCCTTCTACAGTTTTTAAGAAAACATTTCCTGTAAAGCCATCTGTAATCAGTGCATCTATTTCTCCTGAAAATGCATCACGACCCTCTACATTTCCTACAAAGTTTATTCCTAATTCACTTGATTTTTCTTTTAATAATTTATAACTTTCCTTTGTAAGATCATTTCCCTTTGTTTCTTCAGTTCCAATATTTAATAATCCTATAACTGGTCTTTCTATTTTATATGTATTTTTCAAATAAAAATTAGCCATCTGTGCAAATTGTAATAAATTTATTGGTCTACAATTTGTATTTGCACCAGCATCCATTAACATTAATCCCTTTTTATAAGATGGTAACATTGGTGCAATTGCAGGTCTATCTATTCCTTTTATTCTACCTATTAAAAGAGTTGCACCAGTCAATAATGCACCTGAATTTCCTGCAGATATAAAAACATTACCTTGATCTTCTTTTAATAATTTAAAACCTACAACCATTGATGAATCTTTTTTAGTTTTTATAGCATGTGTTGGAATATCCTCCATATCTATAACTTCTGTTGTATTGTGTATTTTTATCTTATCTGTAATCTCAGAAATACTATTTTTATCATATATTTCTTTTATTCTGTTATTAATAATATCTACATTTCCAACAAGTGTAATGGTTCCTTCTATTTCATTTGAGGCTTTTATTGCTCCTTTTATCACAGCATCTGGGGCATTATCTCCTCCCATTGCATCTACTAATATATTCACAGTTATAAATTCCTCACTTTCATTTTAATTTAAAACCAATTTTATTGTATTTTCTTTTTACAAAAAAATCAATACTTTTTGACCAAATAGTTTAACTTTATTAAATTATTTGTTTCAAATCATTGCTTATATAGAAACAAAAAAGGATTATATATAAAAAGTATATTTGATTTTTTTGCATTAAGCAAACTGTGACATAATAAAGTATAAAAATAAT
>CALXBW010000018.1 GCA_944386645.1 uncultured Clostridia bacterium
GCAGGAAATATGAAAACCACATTACCTAAAAATGTACAAAAAGATATGGCAAAACTAATGCAATGGTATAATTCATTAGGAAAAATAACAATAGAAGATATAATAGAATTTCATTATAAGTTTGAATGTATTCATCCATTTCAATATGGAAATGGTAGAGTCGGTAGAATAATAGCTTTTAAAGAGTGTTTAAAAAATAATATTATTCCATTTATTATTTTAGATAAATATAAGTTATTTTACTATAGAGGCCTAAAAGAATATAAAAGCGAAAAAGGTTATTTAATAGATACTTGCTTAAATGCGCAAGATCAATATATTAGATTAATAGAATATTTTTTAAAATAAATGTTTGAATAAGGTTCATAAAATATAAGTAATATATAAAATATTTATTATTTATTCTATGTATTTGAAAAGGATACATTTAATTAAATCTTTTACCAATTTGAAAAAACTTTGGATTAATTTTAACTATTTATCAATACAACCAATAATCAACTCAACACCATCACAAAAACCATTTATAACCCTACAAGAGCATAATTTAAAATATCAAAACTTAATATATTATTTTATCGGTCTCACATGCTTCGCAAGAAGGAGCATACGATGTACAACTACTTCGACTTTCAAAAATAATATATTAAGTTTTTTGACTTATAACCCTAATATTGCTACTAATATTAGCAGGGGTAACAATAAGTTACATATCTGGAGGAGGAATAATAAATAAAACAGAAGTGGCAATAAACCAATACGAGCAATCGGATAAAAAACAAGAAGGTATAATAAATGAAATAGATGACTATATGAGAGAGGAAATAGGAGAATATGGAGATAATTAAACAGATGAAGTACTGAAAACAGGTGATTATGTGAATTATAACCCAACAGTATCTGATAAAAGTGGAACTCCTGTAGATTCAAGTAAATTGACATATACATCATTTAAAGGAAATATAGAAATAAGTTATGATGAAGATACAGGAGCGAGAAGTATTAAATTATTGGACATAAATAACATTTCAGGTATTAAGTTAAAGGTTGGGGATCATTAAAACCAAATGTAATAGATTTAACTAATGGAGATGCTTCAATTGAGAAACCATGGGAATTAAAATGAGATGAATGTAAATACTTTATATGTGAATATTGTATAATTAAATGCACATTGGTAACATAAAAATATAGACACATAATTAAAAATCAATTAAAATGTTAGTTGGTAGACTAAAAATTGAAGGATTTTAATTATGTGTCAAGAATAGTATAACACAAAAAGATGTGAAAAAAATAGAAAGATGGATAAATAATTATCCTGAAAAAATATTAAAATTTAAGACGTCAGAGGAATATTATCAAGAAGAAATAAAAGTAGCTTAGCAACTAGTAAAATGATTTTTTAAAATATATAAAAAAGTGTGCAATTAGTATTGCAATGTACAAGAGAAGAATTTATTTATGAAATAATTGACAAAGAAGTTAAAACATGTTAGAATAAACAAATGTAAGCCGCATATTCAAGGTACAAAAATGTCCTAATAATAGGGCTACCTAAATTAAAGGTTTAGCGAGTATACGAAAAGGGAGGTGTACATATAATGTACGCAATTATTGAAGCTTGTGGAAAGCAATATAAGGTATCAGAAGGAGATACAGTTTTTTTTGAAAAATTAGATGTTGAGGAAGGAAAAAAAGTTAATTTCGATAAAGTTGTTTTAGTATCAAATGAAGGAGAAATTAATATTGGAAATCCTTATATCAAAGGTGTGAAAGTTGAAGGAAAAGTTGTTTCACATGGAAAAGATAAAAAAATAATTGTTTATAAAATGAAGCCAAAAGCTAATTATAGAAGGAAACAAGGTCATAGACAACCATATACAAAGGTTGAAATAACTTCTATAAAAACAAAATCAACACAAACTAAAAAAGAAGCTTAGTACTTAATTTATAATATAATAATGAATATAAGTTAAAAGGAGGGAGTATAATGGCACATAAAAAAGGTCAAGGTAGTGTAAAAAATGGTAGAGATAGTGAGTCTAAACGTCTTGGCTTAAAAAGAGCTGATGGACAATTTGTGCTTGCTGGAAATATATTAGTAAGACAAAGAGGAACAAAAATGCATCCAGGAAACAATGTTGGTATAGGAAGCGATGATACATTATATGCACTTGTAAATGGAAAGGTAAAATTTGAAAGAAAAGGTAGAGATAAAAAACAAGTAAGTGTATATCCAGTAGTAGAAAGTAAATAAAAAAGAAGTTATGCTAAATATAAAATTTTTAGCATAGCTTCTTTTGCTTTTTTCTTTATATAAAATTATTCTTGTATACATATAAAATTTATAATATAATACAATAGTATTAATTAAATTTCTTTTGACAAGGAGGAAAAGGTAAAGTTGAGAAAATATTTTGGAACTGATGGTATACGTAGGATTGCAAATACTCAATTAACTCCAGAATTAGTTTTTAGAGTAGCGAAAGCGGGAGCATATGTTTTAGCAAAGCATAGTGACCATGTTCCTACTATTTTAATTGGAAGGGATACAAGAATTTCAGGAACTTTAATTGAAAGTGCAATGACTGCAGGTTTTCTAAGTTATGGAGCAAATGTAAAATTATTAGGCGTTATGCCAACTCCAGCAGTTGCATATATAACTAGAAAAGTGAATGCTGATGCAAGTGTGGTTATTTCTGCTTCACACAATACTTATGAATTTAATGGAGTAAAATATTTTAGTAATAAAGGAATGAAAATATCAGATGAAATAGAAGAAGAAATTGAAAATATAATGGATTCTGGGGCTATAAGCGGGCTAACAGCAGTAAATGATAAAATAGGAGTAGCAGAAAATAGAGAAGATTTAGTAAAATATTATTATGAATTTTTTGAAGAAATTTTTAAAGACTATTTTAAAAATAAGAATTTTACTATTGGATTAGATGTTGCAAATGGTGCTACATATAAAGTTGCAGAAGAGGTATTTAAAAAATTAGGAATAAAATATAAAATAATAAATAACAATCCAGATGGGATAAATATAAATAAGGATTGTGGTTCAACACATTTAGAAAATTTACAAAATTATGTTTTAAAAAATAAATTGGACTTAGGAATTGCTTATGATGGAGATGGAGATAGATGTTTGGCTATAGATGAAAAAGGAAATGTAATGGATGGCGATGTAATAATGGCTATAGTTGCAAAATATTTAAAAGAAAAGGGAAAGTTGAAAGATAATACTGTTATATCTACTGTTATGAGTAATATTGGATTAAATAAATTTGCTAAAGAAAATAATATAAATATAAAACATACAAAAGTAGGAGATAGATATGTATTAGAGGAAATGTTAAATAGTGGTTATAATTTTGGAGGAGAACAATCAGGTCATATTATATTCCTAGATAAAAATCCTACAGGAGATGGAATATTAACATCTTTAATACTAATAAAGTCAATAATAGAAAGTGATTTATCAGCTTCTGAATTAAGAAAAGTAATTAATATATATCCTCAGGTTTTAATAAATGCAAGAGTAAGAGAGGAAAAGAAAAAATTATACAAAGAAGATACTATAATAAGTGAAGAAATAAATAAATTAGAGCATGAAATGGAACATGATGGCAGAATTTTAATAAGACCTTCGGGAACAGAACCTGTTATAAGGGTTATGATTGAAGGAAAAGATGAAAATAAAATATATGAAAAAGCTAAAAAACTATCTGATATTATAGAGGATAGATTAAGTTAAAATACAAAGGTGGAAGAGGGGTATGTTTATTATCGATACATCAAATATTGCTATTGTTATAATATGTCTTATGATAATATGTTTATCAATATACTTAGGAAAAGAATTAAAAAGGAGTATATTACCACAAATTGTTTTAGTAATAGAATTAATCTTATTAGTAGTACACGTTGTTCAATTATTTACATTAGGTCAGGATGTATATGGAGTTAAGGATATGTTAATAAGCTCTACAAGATTTGATTATATTTATATATTAATAACTTTCTTTGGATATTTGTGGATAGACGACGTAGAATCTAAAACAAAAAACAAAAAGAGTGTAGATAATAGTCTAGACTGGTTTTGGAAAAAAGTTTAAATTTGTAGTCTATTATAAGTATATATAATTTAGCAAAAAAATTAATAGAAGAAACACATGGAGGGCGAACGATGTTCGCCCTCTAAATCATTTTACTGTTTAATTTTTTATTAAATTATATAAATACTTTACTTGTTAAATATTGCAATTGTGTGATATAGGTATTATTAATGTATCTATTGCAAGAAATAAGGTGTATAACATAAAGAGATGTATCTCTTAAGGGGATACTTGATGAAATAGGTATTGTTATACAATTGACATCTACTACTAATAAATATATAATTGTTTCAAATAAAAAACATTATGTTATATAAGAAAGGTTTATAATGAAAAAATTATTATTTGCGGCGAATAATTTAGATATTGGTGGTATAGAAAGAGCATTAATTACACTTATAAATGAACTATCAAAAAATCCGAATTATGAAATAACTTTGGTCTTAGATAAAAAAGAGGGTTTATTTATAAATGATATAAATGATAATATAAAGGTAATAGAATATAATTCATATAAGTCAAATAACATAATATTAAGGAAAACGGTTAATCTTTTCAAAAGAATAATTTTTACATTAAAACATAAAAATAAGTACGATTTTTCAGCGTCATATGCTACTTATTCAATAATGTGTTCATTTGTTGCAAGAACTGCTTCAAAAAATAGTAACTTATGGGGACATGCTGATTATATGGAATTATATAATAATGATAAAAATAAGGTAATTAATTTTTTTTCGAGTTTAGAATGTGAAAAATTCAAAAGAATTATATTTGTATCTGAAGAAGGAAAAAATAGCTTTGTAAAAGTATATCCTTTTTTAAAAGACAAAGTTATGGTTTGCTATAATTTAATAGATTATAACAGAATAAAAAAACTTTCAAAAGAAAAAATTGAATTAGGAAAAGATGATATATTTACATTTATAAATATTGGTAGACATGATGAAGAACAAAAAAGATTAAGTAGAATAATAGAGGCTTCTAAAAAATTAAAAGAGAATAACTATAAATTTAGAGTTATATTTATAGGAGATGGAAAAGATACTGCAAAATATAAAGAAATGGCAAATAAATATGATTTAGGTGATTATATTATATTTTTGGGAAGAAAAAAGAATCCATATCCATACTACCTTATAAGTGATGCAGTTATTCTAACATCTGAATATGAAGGATATCCAGTTGTTTTTCAAGAGAGTATGGTTTTAAATATTCCTATATTAACAACAAAAGTTTCTGGAAGCACATCAGTTATAGATAATAGTGCTGGAATTATAGCTAATAAAGATAATAAAGATATTTATAATAAAATGAAAAATTTAATAAATAAAAAGTATAGTTTTGATAATAAATTTGATGCTAAAAAATTTAATGAAAATGTGATGAGTAAAATAGAAGAATTAATTTGACACATGGAGGGAGTATGCCAAAGTTTAGTATATTAATACCTGTATATAATACAGAAAAACAACTAAAAATTTGCTTAGATTCTGTTTTAGGACAAACGTATAAGAATTTTGAAATAATTGTAGTAAATGATGGTTCTACAGACAATTCAAATAAAATAATAGAAGAGTATTTAAATACATATAAAGATAAAATTAAATATTATTATAAAAATAATACAGGTATAGCAGATACCCGAAATTATGCAATAAATAAAGCTAAAGGAGAATATATTATATTTATTGATTCAGATGACTATATAGATAAGAATTTATTAGAAAAATTAAGTGTGTATACTAAAGATGATATTGATATGATTAAATTTAAATTAACAAAGGTTAATAAAAATTTAGAAAACCTTGAAAAAGTTGATGGACCGATTTTTAATAAGAAAACAGGAGAAGAAGCATTTAATATATTATTTAGTACAGATGTATTAATGGATTCACCATGTTTATATGCTGTAAGAAAAAAATATATTGAAGAAAATAATTTTAAATTTACATATGGAATGGAACATGAAGATTTTGGTTTAATTCCAATTATGATTGTAAAAGCGAAAACATTTATTTCTACTGATATATATGGATATTTTTATATACAAAGTGATAATAGCATTATGAGAAATGAAAATCATGATAAATTATTAAAAAAGATAGATGATAGTTTTAAACATTATGATAATATGTTACAAAAAATAAAAACATATCCTATAAAAAAGAAAACATATGAGAATATAAGAATTTTCTATACAAATTCTATACTAATGAAAATAAAACAGTTAAATGGTGATGATAGAAAAAAATATATAAAAGAATTTAAGATAAGAAATATGAATAGAAATATAAAAATAAGAAATATTAAACAATTTATAAAAAGGATAATATTAACAATCAATGTAGATTTATATTTAAATATGCAGAAATAATAAAAACTAATTATATAATAAAATGGAGGTTTTTATATGCCCAAAGTTTCGGTAATAGTTCCTGTATATAATGTAGAAAAATATATAGATAAATGTTTAGAATCATTAGTAAATCAAACTTTAAAAGATATTGAAATAATAATAGTAAATGATGGTTCTACAGACAATAGTATAAAGATAGTAGAAGAATATAAAGAAAAATATAAAAATAAAATAATATATTTAGAAAAAGAAAACGGTGGACTTTCAGATGCTAGAAATTACGGAATTCAATATGCAAAAGGAGAATATATTGCTTTCTTAGATTCTGATGATTATGTAGATAGAAAAATGTATGAGAAATTATACAATAAAGCTATTGAAAATAACAGTGATATTGTAGAATGTGATTTTTATTGGAAATATACAAATAAGCTAATATTAGATACAAGAAATGAATATAAAAATATTAATGATATAATTACAAATGGAAGGGTAGTAGTATGGAATAAATTATATAATCGAAAAATAATAATTGATAGAAATATAATGTTTACAAAAGGAGTAAGGTATGAAGATATAGATTTCTTTTATAAATTAATTCCAGAAATTAACAGACTAGATTATATAAAAGAACCATTAGTATATTACGTACAAAGGGAAGCTTCTATATCAAAAAAGCAAAGTGAAAAAAATGCAGATATATTTATAGTACTAGATAATGTTATTGATTATTACAAAAAAAATAAAATTTATGATAAGTACAAAGATGAAATAGAATATATGTATGTAAGATATTTATTAGCAAGTTCTTTTTTGAGAATTGTTAAAATTAAAGATAAAAATACTAGAGAAAAATTACTAAACAAAACTATAGATAGTATATATACAAAATTTCCAAATTGGAAAAAAAATAAAGTGTTAAAAAGGGATAAAACTTTAAAAAATCTTTATATATTAACTGTAAATAAGACAACCTTTAAAATTTATAGTAAGATATTTGGAATATTAAGGATGATAAAACATGGATAAAATAGTACAAAGAATAAAGAACATAACAAAAGAAGATGTCTTATGTTTATTTATAATTATTTCACCAATATTAGATATGTTAAGTTTTATATTTAGGCATAGCTTTGATACTTCGTTTTCACCATCAACATTTATAAGACCTATAATACCAATTATAATGGTAATGATAATTTTCTTTAAAAATAAATTTAAGTTAAAATTATTTATAGGTGCTTTAATTTATGGAATTTATGCATTAATACATATTTTAATTTTTAATAATATAAAAACAGAAAGTTCATATGGTGGAGTAATAAATGAATTACAATATATAGTTAATTATTCTTTTATGATATTAAATTTGTTTATTTATGCATATGTTTTTTATAAAAAAGATAATGATAAATTAAAAAAATCAGTACTAATATCTTTAAGTATATATATTATATCAATATTTATAGCTATATTAACAAATACATCTTCTACTACATATATAGAAGGAACAGGATATAAAGGATGGTTTGAGTCTGGAAATAGCTTGTGTGCAATATTATGTATAAGTTTATGCATAGTAATTAGTTTTATAAAAGATAAAAAAATTAGATTGGTAGCAATACCAGTAATAATATTAACAGGTATATTTTTAACTATGCTTGTTGGAACTAGAACAGGATTATTTGGATTTGTATTAATAATATTTGCATATGTTGTTTCAGAATTATTTGTTGCAATATTGAAAAAAGTACAGGTGAATATTAAATTAATAATTTCTGGATTAGTTGTTATTGTATTATTTGTTAGCGTGGTTGGATTTTTTGGTTCAAAAACATTAGAAAGAAGAGAACATTTAAAAAATATAGAATCTAACATATATGATAATTCAACAGGACAGGTATCTCATATATCAGGAGATTTATTAAGATTAAAGGAGCAGATAGAAAATAATGAATTAAGTGAAGAATATATGTCAAAAGCAGCACAGCAATCTATTATTGATTTATATAATTATGCCGAAAAAACAAATATGGTTAATAATGATATGAGGATGCAACAATTTATATACAATTTAAATTTAGTAAAGAATCAGGATTCAATTTTATTATTACTTTTCGGAAATGGATATAAAGCACAATTTAGAGAGTTAGTAATGGAAATGGAAATACCAGCATTCTTATTTAATTTTGGTATAATAGGATTTATATTATATTTTGGACCTTTTCTTGCTTTATTTTTATATTTTATGTATTTTGGAATAAGAAATATACGTAAGATAGATTCTGAATATATAATACTAGTATTTGGGTTATTGCTAAGCTTTGTATTATCATTTTTATCAGGATATACATTTTTCTATGCGTCAGCATCACTATTAATAATAGTAATATGTATACTAGTTTTAAATAAAATTAATATAATCAAATTAAAACAATGTAATGAAAGAGGAAAAGAATGAAAAATATAGTTTTTGGTATCACAAGTTTAACATTAGGTGGAGCTGAAAGAGTTCTTGTAGATATAGTAAATGATTTGAAAGACCAGTTTAATATAACGATATTTTTATTATATGCAAATGGAGAGTTTGAAAAAAGTATTGATAAAAAGGTAAAATTAATACATTTATGCAATAAATCATATGAAAGTTTAAATAAATTAGAAAAATTAAAGATGGTTTTTAAATGTTTATTTTTAAGAAAGAAAATCTATAATAAATATATATATGGAAAATTTGAAAAAGAAATATCATTTCTTGAAGGACCTATAATGAGAATTTTTTCAACCTATAACAAAAATGTAGAAAAAATTGCATGGATACATAATGATATTTCAAAAGTTTATGGAAATTCATTAAAGGGAAAATTAAAAATAAAATTAGATGAAAAAATGTACAAGAATTATGATGAAATAGTATTTGTTAGCGAAGATAATAAAAATGCATTTGAGAAAACATATCCTAGTATTATCAATGAAAACAAAATAAAAAGAGAAGTAATATATAATTATATAAATAAGGATAATGTAATAAATAAAGCAAATGAAAAACCAGAAATGATTTTTGATAATAATTATTTTAATATATTAACTATTACAAGATTAGTAGAACAAAAAGCTATAGATAGATTGATAAAAATTCATGCAAGATTGATAAGAAATGGTATAGTTCATAAAGTTTACGTTGTTGGAGATGGTCCATTAAAAGAAGAGTTACAAGCACTTATAAAGAGTCTAAATGTTTCTGAAACATTCATATTGCTTGGGAAAAAAGAGAATCCATATACATTTTTAAAGCAGTGTGATTTATTTGTATTACTTTCTTATTTTGAAGGATATGGTATGGTATTAGAAGAAGCAAAAATTTTGAATAAGTATATATTAATAACTGATACAGCTGCAAGAGAAGCTTTGGTAAATTATAAAAAAAGTAAAATAGTAAATAATGAACAAGAAGATATATATAATGAACTAAAAAATATTATATTAAATAAAGAAATTATAAAGAGTAATAATGAGTATGAAAAAATTACATATGATAATGATAAAATTCTTACAAAATTAATTGAAGAATTAAATTAAGGAGAGAAAAAGATTATGCAATTATCTATATTAACACCTACATATAATAGAGGAAATTTATTAGAAAGAATATATGAAAGTTTAATAAAAAATAGTAGTTATGATTTGAGTTTTGAGTGGCTTATTATGGATGATGGTTCAACTGATAATACAAAAGAAATAGTTAATAATTTTGTAAAAGAGAAAAAAATTAATATAAAGTATTTTTATCAAGAGAATCAAGGAAAAGCAATTGCTATAAACAATTTATTAAATCATGCTGTTGGTGAATTTATAATTGATTGTGATTCAGATGATTATTTTGCAAGTAATGCATTTAAAATAATAAAGGACAAGGCAAATATATTGAGAAATAGTAATAAATTATATGCTGCCGTATTTTTAAAATGCGATATGGCAGGGGAAGTAAGTGGTAATAAATTTAAAGAAGATAAATACATAACAACTATGTTCGATTTGTATTTTAAAGATGACGTTCAAGGTGAAAAAATAATATTATTTAAATCTGATATACGAAAAAAGTATAGGCATGAGTTAGAGAAAAACGAAAAGTTTGTAACAGAGTCAAGAATGTACCATAAAATGGATTTAAAATATAGAGTAGTTTGCTTTAATTTACCTTTAATAATAGGAGATTATAGAAATGATGGATATACTAAAAATATAAGTAAAGTATTTATAAAAAATCCATTAGGATATTGCAGATATTTTGAAGAGATATTAAATTATTTTGATTTAAAAAATGTTAAGTTTAATAAAAGAATGTATTTAATTAAACATTATATACTGTTTTCATATTTATCTAAAAATAATAATATTATAAAAAAAATTAGAGGAAAATTTAATAAGTTTCTGGTTGCATTGTTATATATACCAGGGTATTTATTTAGTTGGAATTATAAGAGACAATATACTAAAAATTAGTAAATATTAATAGCTGAATTTAATAGTACAAGAAAAATCTAATGTATTTTTTATTCGTAACTTCCAGCATCGCACACAATGTCATTAAGTTAAGAATTTTTAATAATATTAAGTGTAGGGACGAACGTTGTTCGTCTGTGCTACAAAGTAATTCCTCTAAAAGCATTAAAATATTAAAAAATAAATATAATATATTTTGATAATAAACTTTTAGATTTTTATTAAAAAGATAATTAATATGATAGTAATAAAAATTAAATTGACAAAGTGGACATGTATGGTATAATTTACTTGGTTTTTTGAAAGGAATGAAATTATGGAGGATAAAATAATTGTTGAGAATGTTTACAAGTCTTTTAATGTATATCAGGATAAGGCTAGTACAATAAAGGAAAAGCTTCTTTTTTTTAGTAGAAATAGAAAAGAAAAAATTGAAGTTTTAAAAAATATAAATTTAAAAATTAAACAAGGTGAAACAGTTGGACTTATTGGAGTGAATGGAAGCGGAAAATCTACTTTATTAAAGTTAATGACAAAAATAATTTATCCTGATAGTGGTAAAATAACAACAAATGGTAAATTAACATCTCTTCTAGAATTAGGAGCTGGATTTCATCCTGATTTTTCAGGTAGAGAAAATATATACTTTAATGCTTCAATATTCGGTTTAACAAGAAAAGAAATAGATGCAAGACTTCATGATATTATAGAATTTTCAGAACTAGGAGAATTTATTGATAATCCTGTAAGAACATATTCATCTGGTATGTATATGAGATTGGCATTTTCTGTAGCTATAAATGTTGATGCAGAGATTTTATTAATAGATGAAATCTTATCAGTTGGTGACCAACATTTTCAAGAAAAATGTTATAACAAAATGACAGAATTAAAAGAACAAGGGAAAACGATGGTTTTTGTTACACATAGTTTAGATGTTGTAAAAAAATTATGTACAAGAGCTGTGTGGTTATATAATGGCGCAATAAAGATGGATGGTAATACAGAAAAAGTTGTAGATGAATATATAAGAGTAACAACTTAAAATAAATAACTAAAAGGAGCATAGTGATGAATATATTTAAAAATTTGTATAATTATAGGGAATTACTAAAAACGAATGTACAAAAAGAAATTAGAGGGAAATATAAAAATTCTTTTCTAGGTGTATTATGGTCTTTTTTAAATCCATTACTACAGATTTGTGTATATGCATTAGTTTTTCCATTAATATTAAAAAATGATCAACCAAATTACGTTATATTTTTATGTGTGGCATTAATACCATGGACTTTTTTTACATCATGCATACAACAATCAGCGTCAACAATGCTGCAAAATGGAAATATAATTAAAAAGGTGTATTTTCCCAGAGAAATATTACCAATATCAGTAGTAACAAGTGGTACAATAAATTTTTTAATATCTACAATAATAATATTTGCTTTTTTACTAATTTTTGGATTAGGTATTACTAAATATGTATTATACTTTCCAATTATATTAATAATTCAGTATTTTTTACAATTAGGAATTTCATTAATACTATCTAGTGTTACAGTATATTTGAGAGATTTAGAGCATTTAATAGGAGTAGCTTTACAATTATTGTTTTATGCAACACCTATAGTTTATGCAGCAGAAGCTATACCAGAAGATTTTAAATTTATTATAGAATATAATCCAATGACTTATATAATAAATGGATATAGGGATATATTTTATAACCAAACATCACCAGATATGTTAGCATTAGGAATATTATTCATAATAGCTATAGCTTTATGTGTTGTAGGTTATTTAATATTTAATAAATTGCAAAAAGGTTTTGCAGAGGAATTATAACTAAAATTAATCGTGGAGGAGAATTATTGTGAATGTTGAAATAGAAGAAAAATACTTTAACTACAGATTAGAACCTGGTAGAAAAAGAACTAAAGATGAAATGATAATTGATAAACCGTTAATTTCAATAGTAACACCTTATTATAACTGCAAGAAATATATTACAAAAACAGCAAATTCTATATTTAATCAAACATTTCCATATTGGGAGTGGATTATATATAATGATGGTAGTACAGAAGAAGGAACAGAAGAAGTATTAAATGAATTAAAGAATAAAGATAGTAGAATAACAATAATTAATGGAAAAAATGTTGGAAGAATTGAAGCAAGAGATAATGCAATAAAAGCTTCAAAAACAGATTTAATCTTCACATTAGATTCTGATGATATGATTGATAAGACAATGTTAGAAACAGCATATTGGTCTTTGATGACAAATCCAGAGGCTTCTTGGGTGTATTCAGATATTGCAAATTTTGATGGAAAAGAATTTTTGTGGAAACAAGATTTTGATTCTGATGTAGAAAAAAAAGAGAATTTGATGCCAGTGTGTGCATTAATTAGAAAAGATAAATTATTAGATGTTGGTGGATACTCAGTAGTAGATAAGGATGTACATGAGGATTGGGCTCTTTGGCTTAGAATGCTAGCTAAAGGATATTTTCCAATTCATATGTCGTTTTATGCATTTTGGTATAGGGTGAAAAAAGAAGGTGGAATATTAGCCTCTATAAATAATGATAAAGCAAGAGATAAACATGCAAGAGAAGTAATAAAACAAACTGCAGATACAATAAAAGAAAAAGTAACAGCAATACAATTTCCTACATCTGCTTTATATAATTATGATACATACCCATATACTTTTGATTGGGACAAACCAATTATAAAAGAAAATAATAAAATAAAATTGTTATTTATATTTCCATGGTGTAAAGTTGGAGGAGCAGATAAATTTAATTATGACTTAATATACAATTTGGATAAAGAGAAATATGATATTACAATTATAACAACAGAACCATGTGAATATATATGGAGACAAAAATTTGAAGAATGTGGCGAGTTTTTTGACTTAACTACTTTTTTACAAAGAAAAGATTGGGCAAGCTTTATGCATTATATAATAAAAACAAGACATATAAATTTAGTTATGGAATCAAACAGTTTTTATGGATATTATGCAATACCATGGTTAAAATCAGAATTTCCAGATGTAATATTTACAGATTATATTCATAATGAAAATTGGAATTGGAGAAATGGAGAGTATCCAAGAGAGTCTACAGCATTATGTAGAATCTTAGATAAAACATATGTATGTAATACAAATGTTGCAAGAACTATGAAAGAGAAAATGAATAGAGAAAATGATAATATAGATACTGTATATATAGGTGTAGATTCTGATGAATATAATGAAGATAATATAAAATTAGAAGATTATCCAGAAATTACAAAGTATAAAGAAAAATATGAAAATAAAAAGATTGTACTATTCTTAGCAAGAATAACAGAAATAAAAAGACCTATATTAGCTGTAAGAATCATAAAAAAACTTTTAGAAAAAAGAGATGATATAGTTTTATTTGTTGTTGGTGATGGCCCTGAATTAGAAGAAATGAAAAAAGAAAGTAAGAATTTGAATATATCAGAAAATATAATTTTCTTTGGTATGCAGGAAAATACAAAACCATTTTATAAATTAGCAGATGTATTGTTAATCTGTTCATTTTCAGAGGGGTTAACTATTACTACATATGAAGCAATGTCAATGAAAACACCAGTTGTTTCAGCAAATGTAGGAGGACAAAAAGAATTAGTTTCAAGTGAATGTGGTGTCATTGTAGATAATATGCAGAGTTCTAAAAAAGATTTTTATAATAGAGATTATAGTGATGAGGAAATAAAAAGATATGCAGATGCTATAGTGAAAATTATAGATAATCCTGATTACAATAAAATAAGAGAAATATGTAGACAAAAAATATTAAATGGATTCTCAATAAAAAATATGATAGATAAAATGGATAATGAATTTACCACATTAGTTGCAAATGGGACAAATATAAATAAAGAAATATTAAAAAATAAAGAATTATTTAGACAATATTTAGTTATGTATAATCAAGCAGATGGAAGAGTATATAATTCTCCAGTAGGTGGGGTTGGAGTAGACGAATTAAATAACTCAATAGATACTCAAAGGTTAAAGGCAAGATTATGGAAAAATCCTTTATGGAGATTTATGGTAAAATTTTTAAAGAAAACAGGTATAATGAAATTTATAAAAAAGAAGAGAATAGATAGAAAAGTTAAAGATATAGTAAAAAAATTAGCTTAATGAATGGGAGTTAATAATGAATAAAATTAAGGAAATATTAAGTAAAAAAGTTTATTGGATATGTTTAATGATAAGTATGTGCTTTTTTGGTGTTTTTGCTATACCAGAGTACGCAACAGATACATATTCAATAATGGCTTCTGATTGGACATATGCATTTAATCATTTTATGTCACTTGGAAGATATATAACAGCTATATTTTGGGCTATATTAATGGGAATATTGCATTTAAGCTTTAATTCTTCATATTTTATTTCATATATTATAGGTATTTTATGTTTTTCGATAAGTTTATATAAAATGTATAAAATAATAAGATTTGATATGAAAAACAAAATATTAGCAGTTATTACAGCAATCCTAATAATTATAAATATATTCTCATTAGAATTATTTATGTATTTTGAAAAGAGTATATTAGCATTATCAATATTATTAAATGTTTTAGCAATAGAAAAATTAATAAAATTCTTTGAGGGGAACAAAAAAAGTTTAATATATGTGTTTATATATATGCTACTGGCTAATTGTGCATATCAAGGTACAGTTGCACTATTTGTATCATTAGGAGTAATATATATTTTAAAATACTCAAAGAGTATAAAAGAATTTATAAAAAACAATATTATTGTGGCATTATTATATGCAATACCTGCATTAATAAATTTGATATCTATAAAAATATTTTTTGCAACAGAAAGACTTGGAAGCAAAGCTGGAATAGTAAATTCAATTATAGATATAATACAAAACTTACCTAATATATTAATATCAACACATGGAATAATTCCAAAATATTTATTTTTTATTTTCATATGTCTAATTTTATTAGTTTATATAATAAGATGTATAAGAGAAAAACTAGATGTAAAAATAATATTATTAAATATTTTAAAATATGCATACGTAGGACTTGCAATAATATTTGCAACAGTAGCACCACAAGCTTTGCAAAATGAAGTATATATGGTTCCAAGGGATACATATGCAGCAGCATCAATGGCAGGTATATTTATATTATGTATGAATGTATTTAATAAGAATGAGAATACAAAGATATATGATAATATTTTGATAGGAATATCTGTAATATTTATATTTATACAATATATTAATTTTCAAAATATAACAATAGACCATTACAGAATGAATTATATGGATAGTCAAATAGCTACGCAAATAGCAGAAGAAATTACTAATTATGAAAAAGAAACTGGACTAAAAATAGAAAAAATAGTATGTTATCAAGATAAAGATCCTGCTTGGCAATATGGAGGTTTAAGAGTAATAGGAGATGCTAATACAAGAGCATTTTATCCTGAATGGAGTAGAGTAAATATTATAAAAATGAAATTAAATAGATATGATATAGAGTCTAGTCAAAATGAAAATCAAGAGTATGTAGATAAATTTAAACAAGAAAGTTGGAGCTATTATAGTAATGAACAGCTGATTTTTGATGGCAATGTATTACATTTATGTTGTTTCTAAGAGGGGTAAAAATGAATTTAAAAAAAGATATAAAGTTTTTTTTAGTATTAATTATAGCAATTTTTGTTATTACTGCAATTTCATTATATAAATTAAATATATCTGATAGATTGTATAATTATGGAAATCGAGTTGATGAAAGTAAGTTAACTGAATATGCTACAATTGAGAATATTTCTGAAAACGAAGAAATTAATCAAAAGTTTGTAGCTAAAGAAAATAATTTAGAAATAATATATTTACAATTTAATTCTTTTAAAGATGAATCAAATATTGATGGTAATGCCATTATAGGTTTAAAAGATGAAAATGGAAATATTATAAAAGAAGATAATATAAAATATAATGATATAAGAGAAAATAGTAATTATAAATTTAAATTTGATATTCAAAAAGATTCTAAAGATAAAGAATATAATTTATATGTTAAATTTATAGACAAAATGGAGAATAATAATTTTTATTCAATAAGATATGATAATAAAATATCAGATGGAAATTTAACAATAAATGGAAACAATATAGATGGAACATTATGCTATGAAGATTTATATAAGGATGAAGGTAAAACTTTTATATATAATGCTTTTCTGATTGCAATAATATTAATAGTACTAATATCTTCTATAATTGTATATTACTCAAAGAATATAAATGTAGAAAAAGCTTTTTTATATACAGTTCCTGCAATATGTATAATATTTTTGATAGCTATGCCAATATTTAAAAATCATGATGAAATATGGCATTGGTATAGAGCATATGAGGTTTCAGAAGGGGCATTGATTTCTGGAGTTAAAGGAACTACAATGCCAGAGGCTGTGTATTCTGTAATGCCACTTGAAGAGTGGGAAGGAATAAAATATAGTACATTAAAAGAAAAAAGTCAGATAGTTTTAGATGAAACAAAAGAGGCGTTTATAAGTGCTGGTACAGCATCTGTATATTCACCAATACAATATATACCACAAACCATAGGAATATTATTAGGAAAAATATTTACAGATAGCATACTAAGTATAGGTTATATGGCGAGAATATTTAATATGATAATAGCTGTATTATTAACATTTTTAGCTATAAAAATAATACCATTTGGTAAAAAAATAATACTTTTAATTATGTATATTCCTATAATAATAGAAGGATTTACATCACTGTCTCCTGATGCAATGACTATATCAGTATCATTTTTATTTATAGCATATGTATTTAATTTAAAATTTAATCCAGATATTAAAAAAATTAATTTAAAACATAAAGTAATACTGGCAATTTTATCTATAATTATAGCTCTCTGCAAGATTGTATATATTCCATTAGTAGGTTTATTAATGTTATTGCCAAAAGAGAAATTTAAGAGTACTAAACAAAAATGGATTAATGTTGTATTAATTGGAGGAATTGCTTTAATAATAAATTTAATATGGCTTAAAATTTCAGCTGCTTATTTAACTGATTTTAGAGGAGGAGATTCTAAATTCCAAGTATTAAATATATTAATGCATCCAATAAATTATATGCAAATGTTACTATATTCAATTGATTTGAATGGTAATAGTTATATCTTATCAATGTTTGGTTCTAATCTAGGTTGGGGAGAACTTGTAAATTTGAATTCAATAATACCATATGCATTATTTATACTATTAATTGGTATAACTATTATTGAAAATGGCATTAAAGATAAATTTAATATATTTGATAAAACTATAATTATATTAATAATATTAGCAATAGGAGGATTAATATTTACAAGTTTATATGTACAATGGACTACTGTTGGAAGTACAAGTATTCAAGGAGTACAGGGTAGATATTTATTACCAATATTGCCATTAATAGCAATATTGATTGGAAGTTGTATAAAAGTTAAAAATAATTATAAAGATGAAAATATAATAAAAACAATAGCTATAACGGGAATGATTTTACAAATAGGAGTGGTATTATCAATAGTAAATATTCATTTATAATTGAAATTATTAACATAATGTGATATAATACACAGAGATTAAATTTATTAATTTATACTTTAATACAACAGGGAGGAATACATCATGAATAATAATGAAAGTATAAAACGGACATTGCCAAAAGACTGGTTGGGAAAAGAAGTTATTATAAAGATACCCGAAGAATATTTCTTTGATCAACCATTCATAAGGAATGGTAAATATTTAGTGATGAAAACTGAAAAAAGGCAAGAAAAGAATGATGGCAATCATTCTTTTGTAAAAAGGGTAATTGTAAATTGCCCTGAAAGAGAATAAGAAAATACTCTACATGTTAAATTTTATATTAGCATGTAGAGTATTTTTTGTACAGAGAATTTTATCATAATTTTCAAATAAAAAATTATATATAGTTTAATGTTACAAATAGAAATGCGAAAAATGACGGATTTTGTCGGAAAATTTTGTTTTGCTTGGTATTACTGGAAAAGATAGGAATTTTATGTTTTAATCGCTTGACTATTGTATAAAAATGCAAATATAATGAGCGTATATCTTAAAATTATATTAGTAAAAATTTAAAATAGATTACAGGAAAAGCTTGTAAAAAAGGGGGGATAAAATGGATAAAAACATTAATATTGTTATAGCAGATGACAATAAAAATTTTTTAGACTGTATGGAGAAGATTCTAAAAAATGTTGATGAGTTTGAATTATTGGGAAAGGCTAAAGATGGAGAAGAGGCTATAAATTTAATTGAAAAATTGGAACCAGATGTATTAATAACAGATATTGACATGCCTAAATATAATGGAATTGAAGTTATAAAAAAAATAAAGGAGCATTCCGTCAAAACGCCTAATATATATATAGTGTCAGGTGGAATAAATGAAAAAGAAAGAATAGAGGTTGTAAAATTAGGAGTAAAAAGAATATTTAATAAGCCAATAGACCCCAAACTTATAATAGAAGAAATAAAAAATGGATTTGTGAATGAAGAATATGTTATGATGAGAAACATGTATAAAATAGAAGATAATAATATTGTAATGAGGATTATAAATAAAATATTAAAAAAATAAAGAATTTAAATTATAAATTAAATTCTTTATCAACACCATTATATAATTCGTCTAGTGTAACATCAAGAACCTTAGAAAAAGCATAAACTTCATAATCTTTGATGGTTCTTAATCCATATTCAATTTCATAAATGTCAGCATTGTACATAGTTACACCAATAAGAGCTAATTTTCTACATATTTCAGGTTGTGAAAGACCTCGTGCTAACCTATATTTTTTTAAATTTGTAGACAATATGTTAAGTTTATTATTTAATTTTCTTGCCCCCATATTACCACCTAACTTAAAATTATATATGATATTCTATAATAAAATTAACTCCCACTTTACAGGTAGTACTTGTAGTATAAAAATTTTTTGTATAAAAAAATGTATTGATGTCGAAAATTTAAGCACTAATACTAAAAGAAATAATTTATTTTAAACATATATAATTTGTAACACTATAAAAATGCATTAAATATTATATATTAATAAAAAATTGATAAGACATGGAGGTTTTTATATTATGGATTATGAAGTTTTAATGAACGGAAATGTAAGAATTGGTCAATATGCTCCAGAATTTACAGCAGATTCAACAATGGGAGAGATAAAGTTAGAAGATTATAGAGGAAAATGGTTAGTTCTGTTTTCACACCCAGGAGATTTTACCCCCGTATGGTCTTACAATGTGGGTGATTAATATAAAAAAGAAATTATTTGAGAAAATAGAAAATAGCTGTATAATTTAAGTAATCATCCAATGGTTTAGTCATTGGATGATTACTAACAAAATCTTAATTGTCATTCTGGTTATTGCCAAGTATTTTTACACCACCAGTTGCTTCAACTGTTTTTGTAGCCATTTCTTTTATTTGAAGGTATGCTTGGTCTAATTTAGATAATAATGATTCTTTTTCTAAATTAGATTTTTTAACTTCTTCTTGTAAAGATTCTATTTTATCATTTTGTCTATCTATTATATTTTGAAAATCTTTTTTTAATAATTCTGTAGTATATGTATGTTCCTTTTCAAGTTCTGCAGTTGCATCTTTTTTACCTCTTGAATAT
Organism: uncultured Clostridia bacterium; assembly: GCA_944386645.1. GTDB lineage: Bacteria > Bacillota > Clostridia > TANB77 > CAG-508 > CAMCHB01. Next base: position 20,764 of record CALXBW010000018.1, read on the forward strand.
TCTTTTTCTAGAAGTGATGGAATTTCTTTTACTTTATCTTCAAGATCTTTTATGTGTTGTGCATTTGTTTCAGCTTCTAATAATAATTCATTTGTTTTAGCTTCTTTATCAGATAGTTCTTTTTCTCGTTTATTTTTTTCATCTTCCCATTTATTATTACTAATTTCTCTTTCTCTTTTTAATTTATAATTATATTCTTCATTTTCTCTATCTCTTTCAATTTTTAGATTTTTAGCTTTAATTTCATAATCTTTTTCTAATTCTGACATTTTTAATTTGTATTTTTCTTCTAATTCTTTTATATTATTATTTAATTCTTCAGTTTTTATTTTTTTATTATTTTCTAACTCTGCCATATAATCTTTTCCTGCATTTACAACAATAGTAAGATTATTTAATTCTTTTTCAACATCATATAAGTTTTTTAATTTTTCTTCTTCGGCTTTAATTGCTAGCTCTAATTTATTAAATTTGTCATTTAATTCTTCTGAAAAAATTTTTTGTTCTACATTTTCTTTTGAAATTTCAATTGCTTTTTCAACTTTCTTTTTTTCTTCTTCTTTTTTTGGTTCATATTTCATTTTAGATAAATTTTTTTCTCTTTCAAGAGCTGCGTTTAGTGCTTCTAATATTTCAGCTTTAGTATTTTTCAATGTTATTTCTTCATTTTTCATATAACATATACACTCCTTTCTTTTCTAAGGTTATATATATCATGGTTTGGATATAAAAACAATACTTCATATTATTTATTATAGAATATTTTTAACACGAGTTTAAGTGAGTAATTCTATAAAAAGGATCAGAATACAATGTAAAGAAAATGTATTACCAATATTACTACATTACATGGATTTATAGTAATAAAAATGTAAAATTTGATTTGAAATTAGATATTAAAAAATTTTATGAATAAAAAATATAAATTTGCAAAAATGTGAAAATTATAGCAAAAATATTTGAAAAGATGTGATATTTAACACAAAAACACTTGTGAAAATGTGAATTTAGCTGTATAATGAGTATAAAAATAGTATATACTACTTATAGGAGATGGTTTGGTTGAAAAGGTTTATATTAGATCAATTAATAAAATGGAAAGAAAGCAAATATAGAAAGCCATTAATTATAAAAGGAGCCAGACAAATTGGAAAGACATATATTTTAAAACAATTTGGTGAAGAGAATTATGAAGGAGTAGCATACTTTAATTTTGATCATGATGAAGACTTATACAACTTATTTAATAATACGAAAGACCCAAAGAGGATTCTAGAACAATTATCATTTATATATGGAAAAGCTATAATTCCTGGTAAAACATTAATAATTTTTGATGAGATTCAAGAATGTCCCAATGCATTAAATAGTTTAAAATATTTTCAGGAAGAAGCAAATGAAAATCATATAGTTTGTGCAGGTAGTTTGTTGGGCATACGATTATCACATACATCATTTCCAGTAGGAAAAGTAGAATTTTTGAATATGTATCCAATGACATTTAGAGAATTTTTGATTGCAGATGGTTGTAACAATTTAGTAGAGTATATGAAAAGTATAAGAAGTATAGAAAATATTCCAAATATATTTTTTAATCAATTAGAAGAAAAAATGAAAGCATATTTTATAATTGGAGGTATGCCTGAGGCAGTTAAAGTTTGGGTAAATGAAAAAAGCATAGAATTAGTAAATAATGTACAGGAAGATATATTAAAGGCATATGAAAGTGATTTTTCAAAACATACAAATAATAGTGAAGCAAATAAAATTTCATTAATATGGAATAATATACCATCACAATTAGCAAAAGAGAACAAAAAATTTATTTATCAAACAATTAAAAAAGGAGCAAGAGCTAGAGAGTATGAAACAGCTTTAAACTGGCTAAATGATTCTAACTTAATTTATAAGATTTATAATGTAACAAAACCAGAATTTCCATTAAAAGCATATAATGATTTAAGTGCATTTAAAATTTATATAAATGATGTCGGATTACTTAGAAGAATGGCAAATTTAGATAGCAGAATTGTGGTGGAGGGAGATAAATTATTTAAAGAATTTAAGGGGGCATTTACAGAAAATTATGTGTTAAACATGTTAACTGCCACTTTGGATAATGTACCTAACTATTATACATTTGATAGGCATGAAATAGATTTTATTATACAATATAGAAATGAAATAATTCCTATCGAAGTAAAATCAAATAAATCAACAAATAATATAAGTCTTACGAGATATAATGAAAAAAATAACAATAAGATTGCTATAAGATTTTCTATGAATAATTTAGCAAAAAATGATAAGGTTGTAAATATTCCTCTGTTTTTAATAGAATATATGAATAATTTAATAAAATTTATATAAATCTATATATGGTCAAGAAAATGTGATACAATGTACATATATTGGTCAAGAAAATGTGATTTAAATCACAAATTAATAAAGGAGCTGATAATATGTATAGAAAAATTATAAAAGAGCTAAAGAAATGGAAAGAAAAGAAGGATAGATTGCCACTTATTTTAAAAGGAGCAAGACAAGTTGGAAAAACATGGATTTTACAAGAATTTGGAAAAGAAAATTTTGATGATGTATTATATATAAATTTTGAGAATGCAGGAAATATAGCAAACTTATTTGATGGTAATATAGAACCAAATAGAATTATAGAATATTTATCAGCACTTAACCATAAAAAAATTGAGCCTGAAAAAACATTAATAATATTTGATGAGATACAAGAATTACCAAGAGCACTTACATCTTTAAAATATTTTGCGGAACAAACGCCAGAATATGCAATATGCTGTGCAGGGAGTTTACTTGGAGTATTTCTTCATGACAAAGTTTCATTTCCTGTTGGAAAAGTAGACTTTTTAGAATTACAACCATTAGATTTTGAAGAATTCTTAATTGCAAATGGTGAGAAAGCATTAATAGATATAATTAGAGCAAATAAATTAGAACAACTACCAGACTTAATAACAGATAAGTTAAAAGATTATTTAAAAAAATATTTTGTTATAGGAGGAATGCCAAGAGCAGTAAAAACTTGGATTGAAGAAAAAGATTTTGAACTGGTAGAAAATGTACAAAAGGGAATTTTAGAAGCATATGAAAGAGATTTCTCAAAACACACAGATAGTAGTACAGCAACAAAAATACAATATGTTTGGGATAGTATACCATCTCAATTAGCAAAAGAAAATAGAAAATTTATATATGGAGTTGTAAGAGATGGTGCAAGAGCAAGAGAGTATGAAAATTCGATTAATTGGTTAAAAGATACTGGCTTAATAAGAGTGGTAAATAGAGTGAAATGTGGAGATAAGCAACCATTAAAAGCATATGCAGATTTAAAGGCTTTTAAAATATATTTATTAGATGTAGGATTATTAAGAGTATTGTGTGAATTACCATATGAAACTATAATTGAAGGCGATGCAATATATAATGAATTTAATGGATTACTTACAGAACAATTTGTACTTCAAGAATTAAAAAACATAAAAAAAGTAAATACAGTTTATTATTGGTCCAACGAATTTCAAAGTGAGGTAGATTTTATATTTGCATATAAAAGTATGATAATACCAGTAGAAGCAAAAGCAGGAATTAATGTTAAAGCACAAAGTTTGAAAGTATATATTAAAGAATATAATCCTAAAATTGCTATAAGATATTCTTTATTAAATATAAAGTTAGATAATAATATATTAAATATTCCATTATATGCTATTTGGAATACAGAAGATTATCTAAAAGAATTAGAGGAATGATAGTATATTGAAAATTATAAATAATAATATAAAAGTTTTAAGTATTATAGAACCATGGGCAACACTGATAAAAGAAAGAAAAAAGTTTATAGAAACAAGAAGTTGGAAAACATCTTATAGAGGTGAGCTATACATACATGCTAGTAATAAAAAGATAAAAGAAAAAGATGAAAAAATTATTGAATTATTAAAGTTAATCCCAGATATTCCTATGGAATATGGACACATTATATGCAAATGTAAATTAGTAGATTGTGTATATATGGATCAAGAATTTTTAAATAAGATACAAAAAAATAAACAAGAATTCTTGTGCGGAGAATACAATTTAGGAAGATATGCATGGATATTAGAAGATATAGAACCTCTTGAAGAATCAATTCCAGCCAAAGGACATTTAAATATTTGGAAATTTAATTTATAATACCTCATTTAGTTTTACTAAATGGGGTAATTTTCATTTTGTATTATATAAAAGATATATAAAATATTTTTAAGCATAAACTTTAAAGAGAAATTATATAGAGGAGTCAAAATAAAATGCAAATTACTTCTTGCCAAGTATCAAATAATAAATATATTCAACTATATTTAACTCAAGAAGAATTAGAAGAAGAAAAAACAAAAGAAATAATTGAAAAATATAAAAAGGAGAAATATAAGATTGGAATTTTTATAACAGGAAAAGAAAATTATTTAGAGATTTTAAAAAGAATAATTGAAAAGCAAATACAACTAAATAGGGAAAATTAAAAATAATATAATGGAGAATAGTCATGAGAGTTGCAGGGTATTGTAGATTATCTAGAGATGAAGATAAAGAAAATTATTCAAGTATAGAAGAACAAAAAAGAATTATTAAGGATTATGCAAGTACTCGTAATTGGATTATTGAAGATAAAGACTTTTATATAGATGATAATGTATCAGGATATACATTTAATAGACCTGAATTTTCAAATATGATTGAAAAAGTAAAAGAAGATAAAATAGATATAGTAATAGCAAAAGATTTATCAAGAATAGGAAGAAATAATGGAAAAGTATTAGTTTTAATAGATGAGTTTAAATCAATGCAAAAAAATTTAATATTAGTATCGGAAATGTGTGGTACATATGATGTATTAAATGACAGAGATGATACGATTGGAATAACAACATGGTTTAATGAAAGATATGTGAAAGATTGTTCAAGAAAAACAAGAGATCATATGTATTCTAAGCAAAAGTCAGGAAGATTAATTATGGGAAATTATTATGGATATATAAAAGATAGAGAAGATAAGACAAAATTATATGTAGATGAAGAAATAAGACCAATAATAGAATTAATATATAAATTATATACAGAAGATGGTTTAGGAAGAAAGAAAATTTGTGATATCTTAAATAGTAATTATAATTATCCAACACCATCTGTATATTATCACAGAAAATATTTAGAAAAAGGTAAGATATATAAACATAAAGTGCAAAAATTATGGTGTACATATATGATAAGTAATATATTAAATAATGATATATATACAGGTACTTTAAGGACACATAAAAAGAAAACAATTTCTATACGAGGAAAAGCAACAAGATTGCCAGAAGAAGAGCATTTCATATTTGAAAATCACCATGAAGCAATTATACCAAAAGAAACATTTGAGCTAGCACAGAGGATAAGAAAAAGAAAAGCTGAAAATAGAAGTACATCAAGCATAAGAAAAAGAAATTATATATTTTCAGGTTTATGTAGATGTGGAGATTGCAACTCTGGTGTAAGTGGGATAACGATTAAAAGAAAAGATTTACAAAAGGGATATGAATGTTCTCAGTATAGAACTTATGGAAAAGAAAGATGCAAATGTCATGAAATAAAAGAAATGGATATGCTAATTCATTATAGGCAGTTTTTAAAATATACCAAAGAAAAGTATTTTAATGAAATAAAAAAAATACAGATAAAAACTAAGAGTTATAATAAAATAAATAATGAAGAAAAAATAAAATATGAAATAGAGAAATTAAAACAAGAATATAAAATATTAATAAATCAGAAAATCATGGATATAACAACAAGTCAAAATAAATATCAAAAAAATATAATTGAAAATACTTATATAGAATTAGAAAAAGATAAAATAGATCATATTGAACAATTACAGAAAATACTCGAGAAAGAAGATAAAGGGTCAAAAATTAAAAAAAATAGAAAAACTACAATAGAGTGGTTTGATGAAATAATTGAAGATAATGAGCCTAATAGATATATTTTGGAGAACTTAATTGACAAAATATGGATTTATAATGACAAAACTGTAAAATTTGATTTAAATATAGAGATATATTTATAACCTCACAAGCTTGACATAATACAAAAAAGACGATATTATATGTATATGATTTTTTATATAAACCTTATTTAATTAAAGGAGGAATACACTATGAATGAAAAGGAAGAAAGGCAAGTAATATTAATTCGGTCTAAAACTATAAGTAGAAGAGAAATAAATGAAATAATTAGTCAAATAAAAAATATGCCTAGCATTTGGAAAGAGAAATTTATCAAAGATGAGTGGCAATTGGTTTTCGCAGATAAGATGCCCCAAAAGTATGGAGAATCTCAAATATATGCTGATGGTAATAAAAAACAAGTGTGGATAAATGCAGAGCTTCTTAATATGGCTTCAAATGTAATATATATAGCATTTGTTTATTATATTATTTTAGGATATTCTCAAATTGAAGAATTGGTTGTATTTGCTAAAGTGGTTGAGCGGAATAAACGCGTATTATCATTATTTTTAAGATTTAAATGTAAAGATATTATTAAGGAAACGGAGGAACTAGTAAAATGGATAAGGAAAAAGTTAGAAGATTAGTTGAAGA
>CALXBW010000019.1 GCA_944386645.1 uncultured Clostridia bacterium
AAAGAAATTATATTTATTAATATAATAAATAAAAAAAAAAATTAATTCAATACATAAAGTAAAAAAAAAGAAATTAAACAAAAATGAAATAAAAATGAAATATAAACGAAACATTATTACAATTTTTTAAATAATATTTACTTTTTAGATAATATAATATAAAATAAAATAAGAAAAATGAGAGATTATGAAATTTGCTGTAATACCAAAGAATATGAAGGGAGAAAATTAAATGAAAATTTTAATGTTAACATGGGAATATCCTCCAAGAATAGTAGGAGGAATTGCAAGAGTTGTGCATGATTTATCTAAAAGACTTATAAAAGATGGACATGAAGTACATGTTGTTACATATAAAGAAGGAAATGTATCTGAATATGAAAATGATAAAGGTGTTCATGTTCATAGAGTTAATAATTATATGATTAATCCAAATAATTTCATTGATTGGATAATGCAATTAAATTTTAGTATGGTTGCAAAAGCTAATGAGTTAATAGAAAAAGAGGGAAAGTTTGATGTAATACACGCACATGATTGGCTTGTAACATATGCAGCAAAAACATTAAAAAATTCATACAACATACCAATTGTTGCAACAATTCATGCAACAGAATCAGGAAGAAATTCAGGAATTCATGATGAAGTACAAAGATATATAAATGACACAGAGTGGTTATTAACATATGAAGCTTCAGAAGTTTTAGTTAATAGTAATTACATGAAAAATGAATTACAAAGATTATTTGGTCTTCCTTTTGAAAAAATAAATGTTGTACCAAATGGAATAAATATGACTTCATTTAATGGTGTTGAAAGAGATTATGATTTTAGAAGACAATATGCAGCAGATAATGAAAAAATAATATTATTTTTAGGTAGATTAGTTTATGAAAAAGGTGTTCAACATTTAATAGCGGCAATGCCAAAAATTTTAGCAAATTATCATGATAGTAAATTAATAATTGCAGGTAAAGGTGGAATGCTTGACGAATTAAGAGAGCAGGTTAATTATTTAAATATAGGTCACAAAGTATATTTTACAGGTTATTTAGACGCAAAGAAAGTATGCAAAATGTATAAAGCAGCAGATATTTCAGTATTTCCAAGTACATATGAACCATTTGGAATTGTAGCATTGGAGGCGATGCTTGCAGGTGTTCCAACAGTTGTTTCTGATGTTGGAGGATTAGATGAGATTGTAGAGCACAAAGTAAATGGTATGAAAAGTTACGCAGGAAATCCAAATTCTATTGCTGATTCAATATTAAATTTATTATATGATCCTCAATTATGTGCTAATATAGTAAAACAAGCAAGAATTAAAGTAAAAAATGAATACAATTGGAATAAAATTGCTCAAGATACATATTTTATATATCAAAAGGCAATTTGTGAAACAATGGCTGAAAGACAAGCTAAACAAATTGTTCAAGAAAAAGCAAAGAAAACTAGAAGAGCTAAAAATAATGATTCTGAAATTGCAACTTTATTAGGATTTAAGAAAAGACAAGCATATGCATAAATAAGGAGGTAACAATGACAGTATATGATACAACACATGAGTTAGCACGTCAGATAAAAAATAGCAGAGAATATATAGAATATAAAGAAATGAAAGATTTAATTAATTCAAAACCAGAATTGAAAAAAAAGGTAGATGAGTTTGAAAAGTTAAGATATAATACACAAGTGTTGACTATGCAAGGAGAAAAGAATAATGAAGAAAAAGTTAAAAAATTACAAGAGATGTATAGTATACTTGTAGCAGATGCTGATATAAAAAAATATTTTGATATGGAAGTAAGATTTAATGTAATGCTAGCAGATATTAATAAAATAATAGGCGAAGCTGTTAAAGATGTATTATAATGGGATTATGGTTTATTGTATAATAAGAAGGCGGAAATAAATTTCCGCCTTTAATGATAATTAAAGAAAGAGGAGGTTAATATGGATGTAATAATTTCTATAATAATATTAGTAGTTGTTATAATGATATTAAAATATATTTTTAATGTAAATGTTGAAAAGGTTAAGTCATTAGGAAATAATGAGTTTTTAAATAAGCTTACAGATAAATTCCCAGAAAATATAGAAATTTGTAAAAAGATATTGAGATTAATTGGAAATAATAATGTAAAAATTGAAGAAGAAAAAGATAGTAAAACTAGTATGTATTTAGTGTTATCAAATAAAATATCAATTGCAAATCTAAAAGGAAATTATACAAGGATACAAACAATTGCACATGAGTGTATACATTCAATGCAGGATAGGAAAATTCTTTGGTCAAATTTTATAATATCTAATGTATATTTAATATATTGGATTGTTGCAATAGTACTTACAATTTGTGGTGTGTTTACAAATATTATGTTACAGGGATTCATATTATTAATTATAAGTTTTGTATATTATGCTGTAAAAAGTTATTTAGAAACAGACGCCATGATAAAGGCAAGATATTTAGCAAAAACATATATGATGACAGAAAAAATATTAAAACCAGATGAAATAGAAGAGGTTGTGGGACAATATGATGTGTTAAATAAAATTGGTGTAAAGATGGTAAATTATAATTTGATTTTTACTTCGTTACTAAGAAGTTTATTATATTTAATAGTTGGATATGTAATGATAAATATTTGAAATTTTGCGAATTTATGTTATAATAGAATTACAGTGTTATGTAAACAAGTTTAAAGGAGGATTCAAGATGGATACAAAAGAAAAATTAAACGAAGAAAAAAAGGTGGGACGGTTAGATAGATTGTTTAATCTCATTAAAGATAATGAGATTAAAACATTAATTCTTCTAATTGTAGGTATCACTACTGCGGTGGTATCGTACAATGTTTTTTCTCCACCTGATCATGTTTATAAGCATATGGAGTTAGAGGAAAAAATGCAAAAAGTTGGACAGGAGAAATATACTGCTCCAATGATTAATCCGCTTGAAGAAAAAAAGCGGTTTTATGAAACTGCTAAAGAATTATATGCAGAGTTGGATTTACAAATTTCTGCAGAACAGCAGTTTTTGACAAAACGAGAATTGCATTCACTTGGAGATTTGGCTATCGAGTCAAAATATTGGTTTGATAAAGGAGAGAACTTACAGCGTAAGTTTACTCCAGAAAATCTGACGAGTTTCCTTGAATATGACAAGGAAAACTGGAATGAACTTAATCAGGAACTGAAAAATGCTGGACTTATTGAGAGTCCAGAATGGAAGCTCTTGAAAAGGGGCCATGAAAACCTCATAAGAGATATAGAGTATCTTAACGAGGTTGCAAAACGAATCCTCATAGAAGAGTAGCACATGCTACTCTTCTATTAACGTTTAAATGAAATTAAATTTTATCAAATATTACATAAATTTATCATTTAACGAGTGTCAAGAAGTGTTTTAATATCATTAACTTAATAGCATGATTATTTCATTAAATTATTACAGTATTGTGTTATTTAATAAGTAGAGTGTTTATAAAATTTTGTAATAATCTATGAATTTTCCCTGCAATATATTCAATAACTCTTTAAAAAATTAAAAAAATGTTATAAAATATATAAAATTATTAGTTTAGGAGAGATATATGAATAAAAAATGGGAGTATTATAATTTTGATAAAGAAAAAATAAAAGAGATATCTCAGAAATTTAATTTACCAGAATTTATAGCAAAAATATTAGTAAATAGGAATGTTATAGAAGATGAAAAAATAAAAGTTTTTTTAGACCCAACAAGAAATGACTTTTATAATCCATATTTATTAAATGATATGGAAAAAGCAGTTAATAGGATAATTGAAGCTATAAATAATAAACAGAAAATTATTATTTATGGAGATTATGATGTTGATGGTATAACAAGCATAACAGTATTAAAAAAATTTATACAGGATAGAGGAATAGAAATAGGATATTATATTCCAGATAGATTAAATGAAGGTTATGGATTAAATAAAGAGGCTGTTAAAAAAATTGCAAATGAAAAATATGAATTAATGATAACTGTAGATTGTGGTATAACTGCTTTAGAAGATGTTGAATATGCCAATAGTTTAGGAATGGATGTAATTGTAACAGATCATCATGAACCTCTTGATATAATTCCAGAGGCTTTAGCAGTTGTAAATCCAAAAAGAAAAGATAGTACATATCCATTTAAAAATTTAGCAGGAGTAGGTGTTGTTTTTAAATTAATTCAAGCAATAAGTCAAAAGATGGAATTACCAGAAAAAGAATATTTAAAATATTTAGATTTAGTATGTATAGGCACTATTTCAGATATAGTACCATTAGTTGATGAAAATAGAGTTATTGCTAAATTGGGATTAAAATTAGTATGTGTAACAAAAAATATAGGATTAAGGGAATTAATAAATAGTATAAGATTTAAAAAAATAGATTCAAATGCTGTATCATTTGGTATTGCTCCTAGAATTAATGCATGTGGTAGGATGGGACATGCAGAAGAAGCAATAAAACTTTTTTTAACAGAAAATTTAGTAGAAGCAGGCGATATTGCAGATAATTTGAATAAATATAATGTTACAAGGCAGTCTATAGAAAGAAAAATATATGATGAAGCATTAGAGAAAATTGAAAAGAATAATATGAATTTAGAAAATTCTATAATATTAGGTGGAGAAAATTGGCATCATGGTGTAATAGGTATAGTTGCTTCAAAAATAACAGAAACTTTCAATAAACCTTCTATATTAATTTGTTTTGATGGAGAAGAGGGAAAAGGTTCAGGTAGAAGTATAGTAGGGTTCGATTTACATGAAGCATTATGCAAAACTAGTGAATATCTTGAAAAATATGGCGGACACGAAATGGCGGTTGGACTAAGTTTAAAAAGAAGTAATTTTGATAGTTTTAAAGAAAAATTTCAAGAGATAGTAGAAAAAAGTGATATAAAAGATATTGTTCCAATAATAAAAATAGATGATGAAATAGATTTAAAAAATGTAACAATGGATATGGTAAGAGAAATTGATAAATTGCAACCATTTGGAGAAGAAAATAAAGTACCTATATTTTTATTTAGAAATTTGAAAATAGATTCTATTAGAGCTATATCAGATGGTAAACATTTAAAGCTATCTTTAAAATACAGCAATGGTTGGATTGATGCAATTGGTTTTAATATGGGAGAATTAGTTGAACAATATACAATTGAAGACAAAGTAGATGTTGTAGGATTTTTAGAAATTAATTCATATAATAATATAGAAAAACTACAAATTAATATAAAAGACATGAGAAAATCATATAATTAATGTAAAATTTTATAAGAGTATATTTATTACTCGAAAGGAGGGGGTTCATATGTCAAAACAAAAAAATTATACTATAGAAGATGTTATAGAAGAAGCAAAAAAACATAATAAAAATTCTAATTCAGACTTAATAAGAAAGGCATATAATTTGGCAAATGAACAGCATGGAGATCAATGTAGAAAATCAGGAGAACCATATATTATTCATCCTTTACAAGTGGCATATACTTTAGCTACTCTAGAAATGGATGATGAAACAATTTGTGCAGCTTTATTACATGATGTTGTAGAAGATACTCCAGTTACAATTGAAGATATAAGAGATATGTTTGGTGAATCAGTAGAAAATATGGTTGCTGGGGTTACAAAATTAAATAAGTTAAAATATACAACTGAACAAGAACAGCAAGTAGAAGATTATAGAAAAATGTTCTTAGCAATGGGAAAGGATATAAGAGTTATTTTGATAAAATTAGCTGATAGATTGCACAATATGAGAACATTAAAGTATTTATCAAGAGATAGACAAATAGCAAATGCAAAAGAAACAATGGATTTGTATGCACCACTTGCAAATAGATTAGGTATATATTCTTTAAAATGGCAACTAGAGGATTTATCTTTTAGATATTTATATCCAGAAGAATTTTTTGAAATTGTTCAAGGATTAGATAAAAAAAGAGATGAGAGGTTAAAGTTTCTAGATATAGTTATTAAAAAAATAGAAGATGAATTAAAAAGAGAAGGAATAGAATATGAAATTCAGGGAAGGGCAAAACATTTATATAGTATTTATAGGAAAATGAAGAGAGATAATAAAACATTAGATGAAATTTATGATTTATTTGCTATAAGAATAGTTGTAAATTCTGTTAAAGATTGTTATGCTTCTTTGGGAATTGTTCATGAATTATTTAATCCTATGCCAGGAAGGTTTAAAGACTATATTGCTGTTCCAAAGCCAAATATGTATCAATCTATTCATACTACTTTAATAGGACCTAATGGAACTCCATTTGAAGTTCAAATACGTACATGGGATATGCATAGGGTTGCTGAATTTGGTATAGCAGCACATTGGGCATATAAAGAGGCAAATAAAACAAAAAAATCGAATGTAACAGTTAAAGATGATAAATTGGCATGGCTTAGAGAAACTCTTGAGTGGCAAAAAGACACATTAGATCCAGATGAATTTTTAAATACTTTAAAAACTGAGTTATTTGAAGATGAGGTATATGTATTTACACCAAAAGGTGATATAAAAGTATTACCAAAGGGAAGTACACCTATAGATTTGGCATATAATATCCATGCTGAAATTGGACATAAAATGGTTGGCGCAAAAATAAATAGCAAAATGAAACCTATATTAACTCCATTAAATAATGGAGATATCGTAGAAATTATAACTTCTGAAAATTCAAAAGGACCAAGTAGAGATTGGATTAAGTTTGTAAAAAGTTCTGCAGCAAAAACAAAAATTCAACAATGGTTTAAAAAAGCATTAAGAACAGAGAATATAGATAAAGGAAAAGAAATTATAGAAAGAGAAATTAAAAGAATAGGAATGACACATAGTGAGTTATTTAAAACAGAATTTGTACAAGCTGCTTTGGATAGATATAAATTTAAGACTTTAGATGATATGTATGCTAGTGTCGGTTTTGGAGGAATAAGTGCAGGTAAAATAATTTCTAGAATATTGGAGGAATATAGAAAAACACATAAAGAGGAAAATATAGAAAAGAAAATAGAAGAATTAGTAGAGAGAAAACAAACTAGTAAACCATCAAAATCAGGAGTTGTTGTAAAAGGAATAGATAATTGTTTAGTTAAGTTGTCTAAATGTTGTAATCCTTTACCAGGTGATAAAATTGTAGGATATATAACTAAAGGAAGAGGAGTATCTGTTCATAGAGCTGATTGTGTAAATGTAAAGCAATTGGTTTCAGATGAAAATAGAATGATTGATGTTTATTGGTATAAAGAAACAAAATCAAAATATAATGTAGATATAGAAGTTTATGCAAATGATAGAAAAGGTTTATTAGCAGATATTATACAAAAATTAGATGGTGTTAAAGCAAGTATAGTAGAAATTAGTTCTAAAGTTACTAAAGAGAGGACTGTTTTAACTGAAATTACAATTGAAATAGAGAATTTGGAAGAGTTAAATAAAGTAATAAAAGTATTGAAAACTGTTGACAGTGTTTTTGATGTTAAAAGAAGAAAATAGAAAGGAAATGTATAATGATACTAAAGAGATTAAGATTATATGTTGAAGATACACATATTACAAATTGTTATATAATTGTTGATGAGAATACAAAAGAAGCAATGGTAGTAGATCCTGGTGCTGAACCAGATAAAATTACAAATATGATAGAAGTACTAAACGTAAAAATAAAATATATTGTTCTTACACATTGCCATGCTGACCATATAGGTGCAGTACAAGAACTAAAAAATAGATGTGGAGGAAAAATATTAATTCATAGAGATGAAGTTGAAGGATTATATAATCCAGAAATAAGTTTATGTGAAATGATTGGAAAAAATAAAATTATACTAGAAGCTGATTCAAGATTAGATGATGGTGATGTTATACATGTTGGTAATATTGAATTTAGAATAATACATACACCAGGACATACAAAAGGTGGAATATGTTTGTATTGCGAAAAAGAGAAGATGTTGTTATCAGGAGATACATTATTTAGAGGAACTTGGGGAAGAACAGATTTACCAACAGGAGATTTTAAAAGTATTATGAGATCTATAACAAATAAACTATTAATTTTACCAGAAGATACTATAATATATCCTGGACATGGAAAATCATCTATGATAAGAGAAGAAGAGCCTATTTATTTTAATTTGCAACCAAGAAAATATTAAATAAAAGAGGGGTAGTTTATGATACAGAAACCAAAAGGAACTAAGGATATATTGCCTGATGAAGTATATGTATGGCAATATATTGAAGAAAAAATAAAATATATAATGAGTATTTATGGATTTAAAGAAATGAGGACTCCCGTTTTTGAAAATACAGAACTTTTCTTAAGAGGGGTTGGAGATACAACAGATGTAGTTCAAAAAGAGATGTATACTTTTAAAGATAAGGGTGGTAGAAGTATAACATTAAGACCAGAAGGTACTGCTGGAATTGTTAGAGCTTTTATAGAAGATGGAATGGCATCATTACCAAGTCCATTAAAAGTATATTACAATATGGCTATGTATAGATATGAAAATGTTCAAAAAGGAAGATTAAGAGAGTTCCACCAACTAGGAGCAGAGGTTTTTGGTACAGGCTCATATTTAGCAGACTTTGAAATAATAGAAATGGCAAATAGAATAATACATAGTTTAGAAATACCTAATGTAGAATTAGAAATAAATAGTATAGGTTGTAAAACATGCAGAGCAAAATACCAAGAAGCACTAAAGCAATTTATAGGTTCAAAAATAGAAGAATACTGTGATACATGTAAATCTAGATTTGAAAAAAATACTATGAGAATTTTGGATTGTAAAGAAGAGAAGTGTAAAGAAAATAATATAGGTGCACCAAGTATTATTGATTATTTGTGTGATGAATGTAAAGAACATTTTAATAATGTGAAATATATGCTAGAAAGTAATGGTATTTCATATAGAGTAAATCCTAGAATTGTTAGAGGACTTGACTATTATAATAAAACAGTTTTTGAATTTGTTTCTAAAGATGAAGGATATACTATAATTGGTGGAGGACGTTATGATTATTTAATAAAAGAATTAGGAGGACAAGATACTAGTGCTATTGGTTTTGCAATAGGAATGGAAAGATTAATTGAATTATTTAAAAAATATAATGTCAATAAAGTAAATGATTTAAAACCAGAAGTATATATAGCTCAAGTAGATGATAAATGCTATAATTTTGTAACAAAATTAAAAATGGATTTACGCCAGTTAGGTATATATGTAGAAAGTGATATTTCACAAAGAAGTTTAAAGGCACAATTTAAATATGCAAATAAAATAGGTGCAAAATATGTCATTACAATAGGAGAAGATGAGATAAGTAAAGAAATGATTCAAATAAAAGAAATGGAAACAGGAAATGTTGATGAAATAAAATTAGATAAGAATATAATTAAAAGCTATTTAGAAAAATAATTGTAATATTTTTGAATTTGCATAATATATATTAATAGTAGATATTATTATATATTTATGCAAAGGAGAAGATATGGTTAATGTTGCAGTTTTTAATTTGAAAGATTTGACAAAATATATTATTAAGCGGAATTGTAATTGTGGGTATAATTTTTTTATCTACGAAAGCATATAGTTATGCCAAAGAAATTTCATATATTTCTTCTCTAAATCAAACATTATCTATTATGAATTATATGGAAGGCGATAATAGTAATGAAAAAGGAGATATATCTTTTTCTAAAAGAGTTTTAGATAGTCAACTATTAATGAAAAATAGTTTTATAGAAAATGGTAATATGGAGAATACTCAAACTGATGAAAAACAAGTGGATGTTGTAGAAAATGCATATAATGAAGATAGCATAGAACCAGCACAAGAGAATGTTGAAACACAAGTTGTTGAAGAAAACAATATTAAAGCAACATATACAGATACATATACAAATGTTGAGATAAAGAATTCTTCAAAATATGAGCTTACAGAGGAAATATTAAATCCAGATATAGTATTAGAAAATAAAAAAGATATCATAATATTACATACACATACTTGTGAAAGTTATACACCAACAGAAAAGTTTAATTATAATATGACAGGAAATTATAGAACAACAGATTTAAACTATTCTGTTTCAAGAGTTGGAGATGAATTGGCTAAATATCTACAAGAATATGGATATAATGTTAATCATGATAAGTCTGTAAATGATTATCCTGCTTATACAGGTTCTTATAATAGATCTTTAGAAGCGGTTAGACGTGATTTAAATGAAAATAGTTCTACTCAAATAATTTTTGATTTGCATAGAGATGCTGTTGGAAGTATGAATAATTATGCACCAACTGTAAAAATAGGTGATGAATATGTAGCTCAAATTATGTTCGTTATTGGTACAGATGGAGGAGGGTTAAATCATCCTAATTGGCAACAAAATTTGAAATTTGCTATAAAGGTACAACAAAAAGCAAATGAATTATATCCAGGCTTATTTAGACCAATAATTGTAAGAGATTCAAGATATAATCAGCATGTATCAAAAGCTGCAAGTATTATTGAAGTTGGGGCAACAGGTAATACTTTAGAGCAATGTTTAGGAAGTATGAAATATTTTTCGAAAGTATTAGATGAAGTTTTAAAAGAATAGTAGATGATAGTGTGAAAAAAAGTTTTTTACATTAATGATATAATCGCTATTGTCCTCAAAATTTGTTAGAATTTTGAGATGGCTAAATTTAAGCTCTTTTATTCTTGAAAGTTAAAGAGGTTTAGAGCTAAATTAGCTTAGATGGAGGTTAAAATGGAGGAATTATTTAATTTAAGAAATATTGTAATATATTTAGTAATCATTAATGTTATAGGATTTTTGTTAATGTTTATTGATAAGAAAAAAGCAGAACATGGAGCGTGGAGAATACCAGAAAAAACATTATTTTTGGCTACTTTATTAGGAGGAGGAATTGGTACAATTTCTGGTATGTATATTTTTAGACATAAAACAAAAAAATTAAAATTTACTATTGGGTTACCTGTAATATTAATTTTAGAAGTTGTATTAGTTATATATGTAATAAGTATACAATAAGAAAAGATATAATGGATATGATTCATTGTATCTTTTCTTATTGTATAGGAAAATCGGATTAAAGAAAAAATCTATTGCATAATAGAAATTAATTTTATTAATTTAAGATATATAACCAAATTTAGTTTCGAAATACATAATAAAAGAAAGTGATGTAATATAAAAATAATATAAATGTAATGTACATGCAAAGAAATAAATGAAATTATAAGTTATAATGATATTAAGGAGAATAATGTATGAAAACGATTAATGAAGATAAATATCTAGAAAGTATAGGTATTATAAAGATAGAAGAATTGGATAGTAAAATAAAAAATAACATGATTACAAAATTTGTGAATATGTTGACTAATACATTTCAAAATCAAAATTTTGACGTAAAAAGGATTACTAGATGTTTATTAAGTACAAAAATGTATATTGCAGATTTTAAGAAAAACTTAGGAAGTGCAAGTTATTTTTATAAAAATCGTTCAATTTATATAGATAAAGATGCAAATTTTGAAGAATTAGATGAGTATATTATTCATGAGTTTATTCATTGTATTCAAGATATTAGGATTGATAAGAATTATAATAGGATTGGGTTATGTACAATATCTGAATTTAAAATACACGGATTAGCATTAAATGAAGCTGCTGTTCAATATATAGTTTCTAAGATACTAAATAGAGATTTAGAAAAAATAAACTATAGAATAGTAATTTTAAAGACTAGAAGTAAGGAATATTATCCATTATTGTCTAATTTAATAGAGCAAATTACATATTTATATGGAGAATATAATATTGTTGAAAGTACAATAAATGGTAGTTATAATTTTCAGGAACAATATATTGGAATATGTAGTGAAAAAGATTTTAATAAATTAGAGACTAATATAGATAAGGTTTTAGATATAAGAAACAAACTTAGTCAAGGAGTAGATTATGACAATCAAATAGAAAAGATTGTTAGTCAATATCTTGTTACTCAGGAGATAATATTTACATCATATTTTAATAGGAGATTAGCTAAAATAGAAACTTTAGAAGAAGTTGATTTATATAAAAGTAAATTGGAAGGATATAGAGACTTGTTAGGAATTGATGGCGATTATAAATTTTTTGATGTTTTTAAAGAGGACAAGTTAGAAATGCTAAAAAATAGAATGGTAAATATTATGAGAAAAGATTCTATGAATATGCCAAAGGTTATTAATAGAAATAAGATTTTTGAATTGTTTAG
Organism: uncultured Clostridia bacterium; assembly: GCA_944386645.1. GTDB lineage: Bacteria > Bacillota > Clostridia > TANB77 > CAG-508 > CAMCHB01. The sequence continues at coordinate 12,315 of CALXBW010000019.1, forward strand.
ATATATAAGAAGTTTATTTATGAAAAAAGAATATTAATAAAAAGAGTAGTAATTTTATAAAAAGTTACTATTCTTTTTTTATTAATATTATATTAAAAACTTATAATTAAGAATAAATAAAGATAAAATGAACTTTTATTTTCTAAAAATTAACAAAAGAAACAAAAATTTGATATACATAATTGATAGAAAAAAGAATAAAAAAGACAAGTGGAGAAGAAATGTGAATTCTATGTGAACAAAATATGCAATAATTAGAGTTATTAACAGGGTTATCCACATTATCCACAGGAAAGAAAAAAGTATAACTGGTGAAATCAGGTTACATAAAACAAGAAAAGTGCAAATTTTTTATATATTTTCATCCAGAAAATTGATTTATAACCCTACTAGTATTATTAATATTTGCATGAATATACATTGCTAAAATAAATGGTTTATAAGTGTTATGAAAAAAGAAAAGTAAGGATATAATAAGAAGTAAGAAAAGAGAAAAATAACAGAAGAGGAGCGATAAATTTATGCAAATATGTAAGAAAAACGAAGGAATAACCCTTGTGGCTTTAATAATTACAATCATAATTTTATTGATTTTGGCAGGAGTAAGTTTGAGTTTTGTATTTAATGGAGGTATATTAGATAAATCACAGCAAGCACAGTAAATGAATATAAAAATGAAAGCGAGAAAGAAAAGAATTTGTTAGAACAAATAGATAAGTATTTAGAAAATGAATTAAGTGGGAATTCTGGAGTAGGACCAGTAGAGCCAGAGATACCAACGGTAGATGAAAATGGGCTAGCAGATAAGGATACAACAATAACAACAGATGATCCAAATATACAGATAGTAATACCAAAAGGATTTGCGCCAGTAATATTACAAACAGATAGAACAGATTCAATGCCAGGTGAAAACGGAGCAGTAAAAGAAATAATGCCAATAGAAGAGTGGAATAATATAACTGCAGAACAGATTAATAAAGGGATTGTTGTGGTAGATAATGCAATAACATATGATGGAGGACAAGCAACAGGTGCAGTATCAGATTTTAATGAGTATGTGTGGATACCAATGTCAGATAGTAGTAAATTTACGAGAGTAGCTTGGACAACTCCATATGGTTATGATGAAAATGGAAATTTTGGTAGTGGAGGAAAAGTACATTTGTTAGCGGAAACATCAACATTAAATAGATTTTGGGAGGATAAAACTACAGAAGAATATATAAATATGACAAATAGTGTAAATAGAAATAAAGGATTTTATATAAGTAGATATGAGGCCAGTGATAATGGAAAGGGGATAGCACAGAGTAAGAGAAATCAACAAGTATGGAAAAATATGTTGCCAGCAACAGCGGTATCAGCGTCAAGCAATATGAAAGCGAATATAAATAGTCATTTAATATATGGAATAGAGTGGGATAGCGTATTACAGTGGTTGTTGGATAGTGGTGCTATAATATCATCATCAACAAGTGAACAAAATAAAATAATAGATGAAAATGACGTACAGACAAATAGTAGTAGCTGGGGAAATTACAGTAACTCGACTGGAAATGCGTCCGTAAACGCCAAAATTTTACAAATAAGTGGAAAGAGTGAGTATTGGAAAGTAAATAATATATATGATTTAGCAGGTAATTTACATGAAGTAACAAAAGAAAAATATTCTACTATAACTGATTATGATGTTAGAGGAGGAGTATATGTTGATGCCGGAACATATAGTCCTGTAGCTGATCGTAATGTTAGTAATAATGAGGCTAATGGATATGTACGGATTTAGAGTAAGTTTTTATATATAGTATTAGTATTACGTATATTATTTTTATGAAATGAATAAAATAATAAAAAACTATTGATTTTATAAATTATTAGTGCTATTATAAATAAGCGATTGTTAAAAACTGTGAAAAAGAGGAGTATGTTTATAAATTTAACAGGGAGAAAAGATCATCGACTGAAAGTCTTTTTTAAATAATATAAACAGAAGGTAGCTTTGGAGTTGGTATATTGAAGTAGTAGTAAATATACTCGTATTAGTTGCGTTAAAACTATTGAGATATAAAATTTTTATAATTTTATAAATAAGGTGGTACCGCGTTCATATAATGCCCTTATGCTTAAAAGCATAAGGGTTTTTGTTTTTGTTATTTAAATTTTTTGAGCTATGCTCATAGGGGAGGTTTCAAATGGAAAATAAATTAAGTGAAAAATATAATCCAAAAGAATTTGAAGATAGGATTTATAAACACTGGGAGGAAAATGGTTTATTTAAACCAAGTATGGATAAAACAAAGGAGTCTTATTGCATAATGATGCCACCACCTAATGTTACAGGAAAATTGCATATGGGCCATGCATTAGATGGAACAATTCAAGATATATTAATTCGTTTTAAAAGAATGCAAGGGTATAATACTTTATGGCTTCCAGGGACAGATCATGCATCTATTTCTACAGAAATGAAAGTAGTTCAAAAATTACAAAAAGAAGGTAAGTCAAAAAATGACTTAGGAAGAGAAAAATTTATAGAAGAAGCTTGGGAATGGACTCATCTTTATGGTGGAACAATACAGAAACAACAAAGAAAATTGGGATGTTCTTGTGATTGGGATAGATGTAGATTTACTTTAGATGAGAATTTATCAAAAGCTGTTGTTGAGCAATTTGTCAATTTATATAATGAAGGCTTAATTTATAGAGGAAAAAGAATGGTTAATTGGTGTACAAATTGTAATACATCTATATCAGATGCTGAAGTTATATATAAAGAGGAAGAAACTTGTTTATGGTATATACGTTATAAGATTTCTGGAACAGAGGATAGATATATTACAGTTGCGACAACAAGACCAGAGACTATGCTTGGTGATACAGCTGTAGCAGTTAATCCAGAGGATGATAGATATAAAGATTTAATAGGAAAAACATGTATTTTACCTATTATGAATAAAGAAATTCCAATAATTGCAGATAAGTTTGTAGAAAAAGAATTTGGAACAGGTTGTGTTAAAATAACACCAGCACATGATATGAATGATTATCAGGCTGGATTAAGACATAATTTAGATATAATAGAAGTTTTTGATGAAAACTTTAAAATGGGTGATTTACACCCAGACTATAAGGGAATGGATTTATTAGATGCAAGAAAGAAGATTGTAGAAGAGTTAAAGAAAAATGGAAATTTAGTAAAAGAAGAAAAATATGTTCATAATGTAGGAAAATGTGAAAGATGTAAAAATACAATAGAGCCTAAAATTTCTACACAATGGTTTGTAAGCATGAAAGAATTAGCAAAACCAGCAATTGATATTGTAAAAAAAGATATAATTAAATTTATACCTAAAAAATATGAAAAAATATATTTTAATTGGATGGAAAACATCCAGGATTGGTGTATATCTAGACAATTGTGGTGGGGACATCAGATACCAGCATATTATTGCAGAGAATGTGGACATATAAATGTTGCAAAACAAAAGCCTGATAAATGCGAAAAATGTGGAAGTAATGATTTATATCAAGATCCAGATACATTAGATACATGGTTTAGTTCTGCATTATGGCCATTTTCTACACTTGGATGGCCTAACAAAGACTCTGAAGATTTAAAAACTTTTTATCCTACAAATGTATTGATAACAGGATATGATATTATATTTTTCTGGGTAGCTAGGATGATATTTTCGGGTTTAAAAGTAATGGGAGAAAAACCTTTTAGTGATGTTTTAATACATGGAATCGTACGTGATAGTCAAGGAAGAAAAATGTCAAAAACTCTTGGAAATGGAATCGATCCAATAGAAGTTATTGATGAATATAGTGCAGATGCTTTAAGATTTTCATTACTTTCAGGGACAACAATGGGTAATGATATAAGATATATGCCAGAAAAATTAGAGCAAGCTTCAAATTTTGCAAATAAAATTTGGAATGCAGCTAAATTTATTTTAATGAATAGAACATCTGAAGAAGATATAGTAAGTTTTAAAAAAGAAAATTATGATGAAGAAAATGAAAAATATAAGGATGAAGCTTTAAATATAGAAGATAAATGGATTTTGAATAAATTAAATGAATTAATTAAAGAGGTAACTACTAACATTGAACATTATGATGTTGGTGTTGCAATTGATAAAATTTATAACTTTATGTGGAATGAATTTTGTGATTGGTATATTGAAATGGCAAAAATAAGACTATATTCTAATGATGAAAAAGCAAAAATACAAGTATCATTTGTACTAAATGAGGTATTTATAAATTGCTTAAAATTATTGCATCCATTTATGCCTTTTGTAACAACAGAAATATATAACAATATGGTTAATTATGGAGAAGATGAATTAATAGTAAGTAAATGGCCAGAGGTAAAAAATAATGATTATTCTTATGAAGAAAAATTAATAGAAAAAATTAAAAATATAATTGTAGAAATAAGAAATATAAGAAATACAAAAAATATACATCCTAGTAAAAAATCTGGTTTGATATTTGTTACAGAAAAATATGAAAGTGAATTAAAACAATTAGAAAATATATTATTGAAGTTTGGATTTGGAAATAATATTGAAATATATGATAAGAAAGAAAATTTACCAGAAAGAGTAGTTAGTATATTAAGTGATGGTATAGATGTGTATTTACCTTTAGATGAATTGATTAATATTGAAGAAGAAAAGAAGAGGCTAGAAGAAGAAAAGAAAAAATTAGAATCAGAAGTGTTAAGATGTGAGAAAATGTTATCTAATGAAGGATTTATAGCTAAAGCTCCAGCTAAAAAAGTAGAAGAGGAAAAAGAAAAGTTAAAAAGGTATAAAGAATTACTTAATGCTACAAAAAATCAAATAAATAGTTTATAATGATAGAAAATAAATGAAAAATGGTGGTAATAATGGAAAATTTTGAATTAGTTAGTGATGTGAATAAGGCAAACTTGATAACTCATAATGGAAAATTTCATATTGATGAAGTATTTTCAACAGTATTGTTAATGAAAGTTTTTAAAAATATAAAATTAATTAGATTGTCTGAAATTCCAAAAGATGTTGATTGTAAAAATAAAATAATATATGATATAGGTGGTGGAAGATTTGATCATCATCAGATAAATGCCGATATTAGAGAAAATGGAATTAAATATTCATCGTTTGGATTGCTATGGAAGGAATATGGTAGAATATATTTAAAAAAAGTACATTGTGAAGACATTGAATTTGCTTGGAAAAAATTTGATCAATCGTTTGTGCAAACAATTGATAAAATAGATAATTTTCAAATTGAAAAAGATTGTTTAAATAACTATTTAATATCAAATATAATAGAAAGTTTTAATCCAACATGGAATTCAAATATTGATCCAGATTTAAAATTTAAAGAAGCAGCAAATTTTGCAGTAATAATATTTGATAATATTATAAAGGAGATATTTTCGATAATTGAAGCTAATACATATCTTAATTATATGAAATTAAAAAATAGTGAATATATTATTTTAGAAAAATATGTTCCATATAATGATTTTATAATAGAAAATGATAATGAAAAAAGAATAAAATTTATAGTTTATCCATCTAAAAGAAATGGATATGAAGTAAGAACTGTATTAGATAGAGCTAAGTTTCCAGATGAATGGTATAATTTATCTAAAAAAGAGTTTTATGATAAATATAAAATAGATGGAATGTTATACTGTCATTCTAATGGAAAATTGTGCATAGTGAGTAATATAGAAACAGCAATAGATATAATTAATTTGACATTATTAAAAAAATGGTAAAATACAAACATCTGAAATTTAACTATTTGTTATATTTATGAACATTGAAAATGGAGGCAGTACAATGATTAATTACTTAAAAGATTTATTTTCATTATCAAAAAGATTTAACATAGTTACAGAAGATATTTTATTTATTGATATTAATATTAGTGGAATTAATGTTGATATTAATACAGATAGAATTCGGTTCTATGTAAAATTACTTTTTGGACATCAAGGTAAGTATTTTTGTGCTTTACAAGTAAGAAAGGATTCAAAGTATCATATTAAAAACAGTATATTGTATTTTGAAAACGAATGTATTGGAGAAGTTAGCAAGTTTGAAATAGACTTTTGTGATACATATTATATGAGAAGAAATGGAACTGTTTTAAATATTAATCCAAAATCTAGAATTAATTGTAAAGGATGTAAATTTTGTTATACGAGTCATCAGAAATATAGAAATGCGATTGATTTGACTGTAAAAGATAATCTAGATAATTTTTTTAAAGATTGGATGGATACTTATAATGTTAGAAGTTTAGAGAAACTTTATCAAATTGCTATAGTTAGTGGATGTTTCCCAAATGAAAATACTGTGGTGGATTTTATTTTAAGATTAAATGATAAAGTTAAAAAATTGAATTTTAATGGACAAATTTTTTATTTGGGTTCTCAAATTCAAACTTTTAAAGCATTAAAGAAATTAAGTGAAATATCAAATTTTGCTTATTGTATTACATTAGAATGTTTTAATGATAGAGATAGCTTTTTAAAAAAATCTAAAAGTAAGTTTAGTGTGGAGCAAATAAAAAAAGTAATGAAGCAATCGGTAGAATTAGGGTATAGAACTAATTTTACATATATTGTGGGTCTTGAAAATTTAGAGAAATTACAAGTAGGTTTTATGGAATTTATACAATATACTAATAGTTTCCCGATTATTAATATATTTCAAGAACATCAATATCAAGTTGGTCTGCGTGATAATGATGCTTCAAATATAGATTTTTACTTGAAAGCTAGAAAAATAATAGAAAATATCTATGTAAAAACAAATATGAGACCTCAAATGTGGGAAGTCTGTAGAAGTCTTTGGTATACAACTTTTGCAGATGAAATACTAAGAGGACAATACTTACCAGAATAACAGGAGGATATATCATGAAAAGTATAGTAAATATTCCAACGGATTTTACTTATGTATGTGGAGATGAAAATAGTGGTTTGGTAGTTAAATCACCAGAAGGAAATCAATTTGTATGGATTCCAGGAGGTAATACAAGGGAATATGGATATTGTAAAGGTTTTTATTTTTCTAGATATGATATATCAAAAGAAAATGAATCTTGCTATGTATCAATGCCTAATAGGTATCCAGTAGTAGATATTGATTTTTTTGATGCTATCAAAATTGCAAAGAAAATGAAAGCACATCTTATAAGTGATATGCAATTTGAAAGAATTTTAAGTTGGATTTTAGAAACAGGTGATAAGACAGAGTATCAAATATATGAAGATTCATCTGATTTTGGAAACTATAAAAATGTTGGTCCTCATAAAATGGTAAAAACAGGCTATAACCCTAAATGGATGTGCAAAAATATTGATAACTTAGCTGGAAATTTATGGACGTGGACATGCACAGGGGATGAAGAATCAAAAATACTTAGAGGAGGTTGTTGTATGCTTGATGGACAATATGCTCCTTTAGGTAGAAAATGTCGTAGCTATTTATATGGAAGTAGATATTATACTGGATTAAGAGTTGTGTTGTAGTACTAAAATATAAGATTAAGTAATCTTATGAAAAGGCATTTTTAGATTATAATTATATCTAAAATGCCTTTATTTTTTACTTTATAATGATTGACATAATTATAAATAAGTGCTAGAATATTCACATAGTTTTTTTTGAAATCCTCATTTTGCAAAAGGTTAGATACAGTTTATAAAAAATTTTGGAGGAAATATTATGTTTACAGAATTTTTGATGATTGCAGTTGCGTGTGTCATATTTATATGTATACATCAATTAAGAATTTTAATACCTATAAATAAATTTTTAAAACGGGCTTCAGCAGCAATTGATTTATGTATAATAGCAAATTATATAGGTAATGATCAATTAGAAAAAGAAGGCGTGTTGAAAAAAAATGGCAACGTGGTAATTAAAGCAGATGTTTACAAAATAGAAATGGGAGAAAACATTTCAGAAAAAGAATTGCTAATAAAAGTAGTTAACATTTTGAAAGATGCCATGGAATATGCCGAAAGGATTGATGAATTAAAACAAAGTGAAGAATATGAAATGTTAATTTTTTTTAAAAAAGAATTAACAATGAAACTTTGGGAAAAACATGGAGTAAGACCATGTGAGTTATTATAATTTTAATTCGAAATGGGAGATAGGTATATGGAAGAACTAAAAAAATTTGCAACTGAGGAATAAAAATTAAAAGTTATTTAAGAAAAAAATACTGACAATATTTATTGGCAGTATTTTTTTGCTAAAAAGTAATTGAAAGAACAATTTATATATGATATAGTATAAAAATAAAATTTATACTATAGAAAAAAGGAGTAAGTTGTGGAAAAAGGTAGAAGAGTAGAAGAGAAAAATGTAAGTAAAATTAAATTTATAAGAAATATAATAATTGTATTAATAGCTTTAGGAATAATAGCTTTTATATTAATGATAGCTCCAGATTATGCGGTACCAAAACAAGAGGGAATAAGTCTTATAATAAATAATAGAAATGTAACAAGTAGTGAGAGATTAAAACAAGATGTTATTATAGAAAATGGTGTTATATATTTATCTAAAGGGGATCTATCAAATTTCTTTGATAAATATTTATATTATGATAATAAATATAATCAATATATAACTACTTCAGGAACCAAAGAGGCAAGCATAATTATAGGCGAAAATAAGATGACAGTAAATGGAATAACTTCAAATATAAAGGGTACTATTATACAAAGAGGAGATATTACTTATTTTCCTATATCTGATATGAATGAGGTTTATGATATAGAAATTAAAAATATAAGTGATACAAATACAGTAACAATTGATTCACTAGATAGAGAGCAGATACAAGCACAAGCAGCTAAAAAAGTTTCTGTTAAGTATAAAGCAAAAACGCTTTCTGCAACAATAGAAAAATTAGAAGAAGGTGCAAAAGTTATTGTTATTTCTGAAGATGAGAATTGGGCAAGAATAAGAACAGAAAATGGAAAAATAGGATATGTAAAAACAAATAATTTAACAAATAAACAAACAGTAAGAGAAAATAAAAAAGTTGAAGATCCTTTAAATGGACAAAAAGTAAGTTTAGTGTGGGATTATTATTCAGAATATGCTAAAGCACCAAATAGAAATGGTACAACAATAGAAGGTGTTAATGTTGTGTCACCAACATTTTTTGCATTAGAACAATTAGGACAAGGAAATATAGTAGACAAAGTTGGAGAAGAAGGAATAGAATATATAAATTGGGCAAAGCAAAACAATTACCAGATTTGGCCAATAGTATCAAATGAGTCAAGAATTGAGACTACTAGTGAAGTATTAAATGATTATAAATTAAGACAAAAGTTAATAAATAATATTATGGAGTTAGTCGAAAAATATAATCTTGATGGAATAAATATGGATTTTGAAAATATGTATAAAGACGATAAGGACATGTATTCTAGACTTATAATAGAATTGTATCCAAGATTGAAAGAGAAAGGTTTAAAATTATCTGTTGATGTAACTGCACCAGATGGTTCAGAAACATGGTCTTTATGTTTTGATAGAAATGTAATAGCAGATAATTCAGATTATATAGTTTTTATGGCATATGATCAGCATACAGCAAGTAGTACTGAAGCTGGAACAGTTGCAGGTTATAATTGGGTAAAAACAAATGTAGATAAATTTTTAGGACAAGAAGGAGTAGCTAAAGAAAAATTAATATTAGGAATACCTTTTTATACAAGAGTATGGACTGAAAATGCAAATGGTGAATTAATTGGAAAAAGTACAATTGATATGAAAGATGTATATTCAATTATACCATCTAATGTAGAAAGAAAATGGGATGAAGATTTAAAACAGTATTATGTTGAATATGCAGACGGAGCAAATTTGAAAAAGATATGGATAGAAGATGAGGCTTCAATAAAAGAAAAATTAATGTTAGCTAGAGATTACAATTTAGCAGGTGTAGCTTTCTGGGTGAAAGATAGAGAAACAGAAGAAGTATGGAATTTAGTAAATGAAATTATTTTCAATAAGTAGGAAGGGGTAATTTATATGGAAACATATAGAACACATAATTGCTCAGAAATAAGGGAGGAGCATGTAGGACAAAAAATTAAATTAGCAGGATGGGTACAAGTAGTACGTGATTTAGGAGGTGTTGTTTTTATTGATTTAAGAGATCAATATGGTATAACTCAAATCGTTTTTTCAGGAGATGATAAATTAGTAGAAACAGCTAAAAGAATACCAAATGAATCAACTATAAGTGTATATGGAATAGTAAGAAAAAGAGATGAAGAAACTATAAATAAAAATATAGTAACAGGATATGTTGAATTAGCTGCAGAAAGTGTAGAAATATTAGGAAAGCGATTAAAAAATTTACCTTTTGAAATTAATTCTGGAAAAGATGTAAGAGAAGATTTAAGGTTACAATATAGATTTTTAGATATTAGAAATGATAGAATTAAAGAAAATATTATATTTAGAGCAAAAGTAATTCAATATTTAAGAAATCAAATGATACAAAGAGGTTTTTTAGAGGTACAAACACCAATATTAACTAGTTCATCTCCAGAGGGAGCAAGAGATTATTTAGTACCTAGTAGACTTCATCCAGGAAAGTTTTATGCATTACCACAAGCACCACAACAGTTTAAACAATTGTTAATGGTGTCTGGAATAGATAAATATTTTCAAATAGCACCATGCTTTAGAGATGAAGATGCAAGAGCAGACAGAGCTCCTGGAGAATTCTATCAATTAGATATGGAAATGGCTTTTGCAACACAAGAAGATGTATTTAATGTGATGGAAGAAGTAATGTATAATGTTTTTAAAGATATGTCAGATATAGAAGTTGCACAATATCCATTTCCGAGAATACCATATTTAGAGGCTATGGAAAAATACGGTTCAGATAAGCCAGATTTAAGAAATCCATTAATTATACAAGATGTAACAAATATATTTGAAAACTTAGATTTTAATGCTTTTAAAAATAAAACAGTAAAAATTATATGTGTACCTAATGGTGGAGAAAATCCAAGAAGTTTCTTTGAAGGAATGACTGAATATGCAATAGAAGAATGTAAGGCAAAAGGGTTAGCATGGCTTAAAGTAAATGAAGATTTAACACTTCAAGGACCTATTGCTAAATTTATAACACCTGAATATACAGAGAAATTATTAAATCAAATTGATGCAAAAGCAAATGATGCATTATTCTTTATAGCAGAGCAAAAAGTAATTGCACAAAAATTAGCTGGGCAAATTAGACAAGAATTAGGTAAAAGATTAGATTTAATTGAAAAAAATATTTATAAATTCTGTTGGATTGTAGATTTTCCAATGTATGAATTAAATGATGAAGGTAAAATTGATTTTTGTCATAATCCATTTTCAATGCCACAAGGAGGATTAAAAGCATTAAATGAAAATGATCCATTAGATATACTTGCATATCAATATGATATTGTTTGTAACGGTATTGAATTATCTTCAGGAGCTGTTAGAAATCATGATCCAGAAATTATGATAAAAGCTTTTGAAATTGCAGGATATGATAGAAAAGTAATTGAAGAAAAATTCCCAGCATTATTTAATGCATTTCATTATGGAGCACCACCTCATGCTGGAATAGCACCTGGAATTGATAGAATTATAATGATGTTAAGAAACGAAGAAAACATCAGAGAGATAATAGCATTTCCAATGAATAGTAAAGCACAAGATTTAATGATGGGAGCACCAGGTAGTGTAACACAAGAGCAATTAGAAGATGTTCATATAAAAATAGATGTGAAAGATAAAAAATAATAATTAGAATATTTATACTACTGCCAAAATAGAATTGATTATAACTAGGTAAGGATGGTGATAGTATAAATATTTGTTATATAAAAGAATTGGAAATAGAAGATTTAAGTAAAATCAATAATAAAACTAAGAAAATTATTTATTTTTTTAGAAATTTATTTATTATAATTGGAATAGAGAAATTAAATAATAATATAATTTGTTATATTCCTAAAAATTATATAAAAATAATGAATAAATTTATTGCAAAAATAGTATCAAAAAAAATTTGTAATGTACTATATGACAATAATATAAATAATGTAGTTTTATCAAATAAATTAAAAACTAATAATATAATAATAAATGCAATACAAAGTGAAAATATAGAAATTTTAGATGGAAGAGAATTATTTAAAGATTTAATTCTGAAAATTATAGAATATGTTTTGAGTTTGCAAAACGAAGATATAAGTAAATATGAAATAACTTTATTGACAAATGATTTAAGTAATAATGTTATAAATAATATTATATATTTATCTAATAAAGTAAAAGTATTAAATGTTGTTACAAACAATATAAAAGATTATAAAAAAGTAGAGGAAAAAATATATAATAAATTTGGAATATTAATAAGAATAACTAATAACAAGAGAAAAAGCTTAGCAAATACTAAATTAATATTTAATATAGATTTTCCAGAAGAAATTTTAAATGAATATATAATATATGATAAAGCTATTATAATTAATATATGTAAAAAAATAAAAATTTTATCAAAGAAATTTAATGGCATAAATGTAAATTATTACAATATTAAACTACCAATTGAATACAAGAATTTTTTTAGTAAATATAATATATATAGGAATTTTAATGAAAACGAATTATATGAAAGTATATTATACAATGATAATGGAAAAGATTTTTTTAATAGAATTAATAACATTGAAGATAATAATGTTAGTATATTAAATTTAATTGGTGAAAATGGAGTTATAAGTGAAAATAATATAAAATATATTGACAAATTATAAATATTGTCTTAATATAATTAATTAAAAGTTACTGTTCAGACATAAATCTAGTAGTGCAAAAAACAAATGTATTTTTTATTTGTAACTCCCAGCATCACACAGTCTGTAAAATATTATTTAAATAAATAGAAAAGTTTTAATAATAGTATAGTAAAAATAAATTTTTGAAGTGGTACTTTAACAGACTGTAAGCTTGCTGGTCCCTACGAATTGTTACTGTATAAAAAGTACATTTGTTTTTCTTAATAAAATATGATTAGTCTGAAAAGAAATAATTAAAATAACAACATAAATGAAAAAGGAAGGTAATATAAATGGATGATAAAGAAGTTTTATTAACACAAGAAGGTTATGATAATTTAGAAAAGGAATTAGAATATTTAAAAACTGAAAAAAGAGCTGAAATATCTGAAAGAATAAGAGTTGCTTTAGGTTTTGGAGATTTATCAGAAAATTCAGAATATGATGAAGCAAAAAATGCTCAAGCAGCAAATGAAATTAAAATAACAGAATTAGAAAATAAGTTAAGATATGCAAGAATTATAGATGAATCTGAAATAGATAATAAAGTTGTTCAGGTAGGTAATAAAGTAAAAATATTAGATATAGAGTATAATGAAGAAATAGAATATACAATAGTAGGTTCAACAGAAGTAGATTTAACTCAAAACAGAATTTCAAATGAATCACCTATAGGAAAGGCCTTAATAGGTGCAAAGAAAAATCAAACTGTAGAGGTTAATGCACCAGCAGGAATAATAAAATATAAAGTTTTAGCAATTTCTAAATAATTTAATTGTAGGGGCGAACGGTGTTCGCTCGTTTTAATAAGAAATTTCTACTAAAATTTACATAAAATGCTTTATTATGGTGAGAAAATATGCTATAATATATATGTTAAATATAAAGAGAAAGAGTTGATAGTTTTGTTGGAGCTATTATTGCTCGAATGGAGGTTGTTATGGAAGAGATGAATAAAACTTTTATTTTTGGACATAAAAATCCTGATACTGATTCTATATGTTCATCAGTTGTTATGGCAAATTTGAGAGCAAAATTAGGAGAAAATGTTGAAGCTGTTAGATTAGGTGAGTTAAATAAAGAAACACAATTTGCATTCAAACATTTTAATATAGAGCCACCTCGTTTAATAGATAAAGTACAACCAGGTAGTGATGTTATTATGGTTGATCATAATGAATTTTCACAAAGTGCAGAGGGTATTGAAAATGCAAATATAAAGATGTTAGTAGATCATCATCGTATTTCTGATTTTAAAACAAAAGAACCTGTTTTTTGTTTCGCAGAACCAGTAGGTTCTACAGGTACAATATTATATAAATTATATAATATGAATAATGTGGATATTGATAAAAAAACAGCATCATTAATGTTAAGCTCTATAGCTTCTGATACATTATTATTTAAATCTCCAACATGTACAGAGGAAGATAAGAGAATTGCTAAAAAGCTAGAGGAAATAGCAGGAGTAGATATTAATGAATATGGTTTAGAAATGTTAAAAGCAGGAACAGATTTATCAGATGTTGAAGAAGAAGATTTAATTAACTTAGATGCTAAAGAATTTAATGTAGATGGAATTAAATTTGTAATTGCTCAAATTAATACAGTAAGTATAGATGATGTTTTAAAAAGACAAGAGAAAATAGAAAATGCTATGAGTAATAAGATAAAAGAAGATAAATTAGATTTATTCTTATTTACAATAACAGATATATTAAATGGAGATTCAGAATTTATAGCATTAGGAGATAGAACAGATTTAGTTGATAAGAGTTATAAATTAGAAGATAATAGAGCATTTGCAAAAGGAGTTGTTTCAAGGAAGAAACAAATATTACCAATGGTTACAAAAAATATAGATTAAAAAGA
>CALXBW010000020.1 GCA_944386645.1 uncultured Clostridia bacterium
GCAAGTGACAATATACATTAAATATACAAACTTTACTGGAACTACCTATTTTAAGCCACTTGCATGATAATTGTGATGATTAATGCCACAAGCGTTATACCTTTGTTTTTCATAAACTATTTATCTCTCCTCTTCTTCTGTTATTTTTCTCTTCTATTTATATTTTTATTATATCCTTTAATTTCTTTTTTTATAACATTTGTAAACCATTTATTCTAGCAATGTATATTCGTGCAAATATTAATAATACTATTAGGGTTATTTCTCAATAGTTGCATTTCTTTTTAAATCTTTTGAATAATAAATTAAATCTGTACAATGCAAATCTCCATCCCATACTTCCTTATCATAATTATCTATAAAGTAATTTTTTATTGTCTTTTCATATATATCAAAACCTTGTTTTACATAGAATGGAATATTATTTTCTGTTGTTCCAACAATAATCTTTTTATATCTTGTCTTATAGTTATCTGCCAAATATTTTATCATTTTTTTGCCATAGCCTTTACCTCTAAACTCTTCTTTTGTTGCTATATTTTTTAATTCCAGAGTATCATTGTCTATCTTTGTTACTACAGAGACACAAACAAGTTCATCATTATATGTTAATACAAATAATTCACCATCAGCTAAATATTTGCTAACCATTTCTTTGCTTGGATCTGCTTTAAGGAGTAAGTCTAAATATTGTTCTTTATTATCTCTTTCTTTTTTTATATTAATTGAATGATTAACTGGTAAAAACTCGAAACTCTCTGGTAATTTAGGTTTTACTTGATCGTGGTTTAAATATCTACTTTCCTCTGAAAAAACGCAACCGGCAATATCTTTGCATATAAAGCCCAATTTCTCTGGCCTTATTTTGTCCTTCTCTAAATCCTACTCTAAAATCTCTATATAAAAATTCTAATCCATATTTTTTAGCAATTTTCTCTCCTAAATTTTTTATTATATCATGTTTTTGATATGGGCTAACTAAAAGCGTAGTTGTAAAATAAGTATATCCATTTTCTTTTGCATATTTTGCTGTTTGTTCTAAACGAACTGGGTAGCAATAATCTTGGCACCTAGTATCTAATTTATTTACTACTTTTTTACAAAACTCATCTAATCCATAATTCTCTTCAAATATTGATTCCACATTTATACTTTTTGTATATTCTTTTAAACAATCTCTTCTTGCTTTATATTCCATATATGGATGTATATTTGGATTAAACCAATATACAACTGGTTCTATATTCTCACTTCTTAGTTCATCTATACAATATACACTACATGGCGCACAACATGTATGCATTAGTAATTTCACAATTATCACTCCATTCTTATACTACCCTTCATATTCCACTCCTAAATGTTTATATGCAAGTGGTGTTGCAACTCTTCCTCTAGGTGTTCTTGCAATAAATCCTATTTGCATCAAATATGGTTCATACACGTCTTCTATAGTTTCAACTTCTTCACCTATTGTTGCAGCTAAAGTTTCTATTCCTACTGGTTTTCCTAGATACTTAAATATTATAGTTTCTAGAATTTTTCTATCTATATTATCTAAACCTAATTCATCAATTTCTAATCTTAAAAGAGCTGTTTTTGCAATATCTAAATTTATATTACCATCTCCTAGTACTAATGCATAGTCCCCTACTCTTTTTAATAATCTATTAGCAATTCTAGGTGTCCCTCTTGATCTTTTTGCAATTTCTTTTGCTCCTTCACCATCTATTTCTATTTCCATTATTCCTGCAGATCTTTTTACTATTGTTTCAAGGTCATCTATATTATACAACTCTAATCTACAAACAATACCAAATCTATCTCTAAGGGGTGTAGATAGAGAACCTGCTCTTGTTGTTGCTCCAATCAATGTAAACTTTGGTAAATCTAAACGTATAGATCTTGCACTTGGTCCTTTTCCTATTATTATATCTAAACTATAATCTTCTAGTGCAGGATATAATATCTCTTCAATACTTCTGTTTATTCTATGTATTTCATCTATAAATAAAACGTCATTTTCAGATAAATTGGTTAGTAATGCTGCTAAATCTCCTGGTTTTTCTATAGCCGGACCTGATGTTATTCTTATATTAGAATTCATTTCTGTTGCAATTATATTTGAAAGAGTTGTTTTACCAAGTCCTGGTGGACCATATAGTAAAACATGATCCAATGGCTTTCCTCTTTTCTTTGCAGCTTCTATATACACTTTCATACTTTCTTTTACTTTGTCTTGTCCTATATATTCAGATAAAGTTCTAGGTCTTAATGATGTTTCTGAAATAGCTTCTTCATCATCTATTATATTTGGAATTACAATATTTTCGTCCACTTTATTACCATCCTTTTTTCATTTTGATATATTATATCAATGCTATAGTTTTTTTTCAATATAGCCACTATACTTTTCGAAAAAATGTTTGCTATAACGTTACCATTTACAGCTTATAAAAAATAAGTATTAAAACTTTTTATTGTAATTGTAATGCTTACTTTAGTATGAATATTATATTCTTTTATGAATAAGATCACATTATTTTACTAAAATAATATAATAATATTGACATTTTGTAATACGTTGTAGTACAATAATAACAGAAAGGAGTTGATATATATGACTATTTCAGTTAGATTAAGCGATGAAGACACAGAACTAATAAAAACTTATGCAAATATGAATAATATTTCATTATCTGATTTAATTAGAAATGCTGTATTAGAAAAAATAGAAGATGAATATGATTTAGAATGTTATAATAAAGCTATGAAAGAGTATAAGGAAAACCCTAAAACATATACAATGGAAGAAGTAAAAGAGGAGTTGGGGCTATAGTGCAATATAAAATAGTGTTTACCGAAAAAGCTAAAAAACAGTTACAAAAATTAGATAGACCTATAGCAGCTCTAGTAATTGGTTGGTTAGAGAAAATTATTGAAGGCTGTGAAAATCCTAGAATTCATGGAAAAGGATTGTTAGAAAACAAATCAGGTTTATGGAGATATCGTATAGGAAACTATAGAGTAATATGTGAAATACAAGATAAAGAAATTATTATATTAGTTTTAGAAATTGGACATAGAAAAGATATATACAAGAAATGAAATTAACCACTTCTTATAAAAGTAAGTGATAAACACAAAAATAGAGTATCAAGATTATTTGCTGTAATCATTGATACTCTAGTATTTCATTTGTTTGGTGACCCGTACGGGAATCGAACCCATGATTCCACCTTGAGAGGGTGGCGTCTTAGCCGCTTGACCAACGGGCCATTTAACGTATATATTTATATCATAAATACATACATTAAGTCAAGCATAAATCTAGTATATATTTTAATCTTTCTGTATTTTTTGTTAAATATAAATAACCTATTAAGCCCTCAAATGCTGTAGCATACATATAATCTTTTAATTCTGCATTTTTTGGTAAATGATGATTTTGTGTATTTCTTGTTCTTCTTACTATGTCTTTTTCATCATCAGTTAAGTTATTTTCTATTCTTTTTAATATTTCTGCTTGTGATTTTGCTTTTACATACTGTATAGCAGCTATATGTAATTTATTAGGTTTTGAATTTGTTTTATTAACCAAATATGTTCTAATATATAATTCATAAACACAATCACCAATATATGCCCATGTTAGTGGTGACATATTATTTACTTCTATTTCTTCCATATCTATATTATATAAATTATAAATATCCAATTTACTTTACTCCACCTACTTTTTCTAATGTTATTTTTCCTAATTTTCCGCTTCTAAAATCCTCTAATATTATATTGCTAACTTTTTCTAAATCTATTTTTCCCCCTGATGAAATTGCTCCTCTTTTTTTCCCTATTGCTTCCATCAAACTTACTATATCATAATTTTCTATATTTTCTATTTTATATCGTTCCATAATATTAGTACTGTAATCATTAATAAATCTTTTTAATAATTCATATGCTAATTCTGTTTTTTCTAGTATATCATCTTTTATACTTCCTGTAAAAGCTAAATTTAAAGCTATATTTTCATTATCTAATTTTGGCCACAATACACCCGGTGTATCTAATAATTCTATAGAGTTACCTAATCTTACCCATTGTTTTTGTTTTGTAACACCTGGTTTATTTCCTACTTTTGCTGATGTTTTTTTGGTTAATCTATTTATAAAAGAAGACTTTCCTACATTTGGAATTCCTAGTATCATAACTCTTATAGATCTTCCCACTTTTCCTTTTTTTGCATGAGTTTCTAAATCATCTTTCATTACATACTGAATTTTAGAAATTGCTTCATTTATACCCTTTCCTGTATTTGAATCCACTAAGACTGCTTGTACATTATTAGTAGTATATTCTTGTAACCATTTTTTATTTTCTATATCTTCAGATAAATCACATTTATTTAATACAACAATTTTTTTCTTATTCTTTATTATATCATTAATATCTGGATTGTGACTAGATACAGGAATTCTTGCATCTAATAACTCTACTACAACATCAATTAATTTTAAATCTTCTATTATTTGCTTTTTAGTTTTATACATATGTCCGTGGGTACCAGTTTATATTAATTTTATTTTCATTCATTATTTTCACTCTTCCTTTTTTTCTACTTCTTCTATCAATAAATCAAAATCTGATTTATATAATTTATCTTGCTTTACTCTATACTTTTCAAATTCTGTTAATGCTTTATCACAAGCAATTTCGTGTGATATTTTACCTGCATCTTTTAATATATCTCTATCATCTGATAATAAAAATCTATCAATTCTTGTTGCCCAATCTTCCATAGTCATTGGTATATGTCTTCTTGCTCTATTCTCTGCCAACTCCAAAAATGCACTTACAATTCCTTCTAAATCTTTCATTTCTTCTTTGTTTAAATAGTTCTTAGCAATAATTACATCTGATTTCATTATCTTGCCATTAGGAGAATTCTTCCAATTAGTAAGTCCCATATTCTCTTTTTTTGAATCAGCTCTATTATATATTATTTCTGATGCTGTTTGATGAGATACTGCATAATGCATTTTGTTTTGCACTTTCTTAAAAAAATCTATTGATATAGGAGATTTTGGATCATAATCAATACTTGTAGCATAAATATCAGTTACTTTTTGATAAAATCTTCTTTCTGATAATCTTATTTCTCTTATTTCTTCTAAAAGTTTTTCAAAATAGTCTTTGTCTATGAATGAACCATTTTTCATTCTTTCTTTATCTAATACATATCCCTGAATTGTAAAAGTTTTTAAGACTTGTGTTGCCCATCTTCTAAATTGTGTTGCTCGAATAGAATTTACTCTATAGCCCACTGAGATTATTGCATCTAAATTATAAAACTTCATTTTATATTTTTTTCCATCAGAAGCAGTTGCCGAGAATTCCTCGGTAACTGAATTGCTATCTAATTCGTTTTCTTTAAAAATATTTTTTAAATGTAAAGAAATATTATCAGTGCTACAATCAAATAGTTCAGCCATTGATTTTTGAGTCATCCATAGATTTTCGTTCTCATAGCGAACTTGTATGCCTTTATCTTTTTCTTGTACTTTAAATGTAATAAATTCTTCAGCAGAACTTCTAATTACTAAATCTTTTGCCATCCTTTACCTCCTTTTCTGTTATATATTAAATATGTAATAATAATTTTTAAACAAATGCTGATATATCAATATTTTATAAGGTGTTTTCATAACTTCCCATTTTAACTTACAATTTAATTATTAATCTCTATATAATGTTATTATATATTTTTCTAATTCTATAATAATCATTTCCTTTCTAATGGAGATTTTTCTATTTTATTTTCATATTGTTTAGCATATTTTTTTAATGAATCATTTACATTAATCCAATAATAATTCGTCATTGTATTATCGTTTGAATCAAATTCTGTCTTTTCTAAAATTCCACCCAAAGCTTGTATTGTTTTATTAGAGCCAATATTATCAACAGTACAATCAAGTAAAACATTTTCTTCTCCAAGTCTCTGTTCTTCTAACAAACCTAAATATAATGCAATTTTTGCATATCCTTTTCTTCGCTCAGTAGGTCTTATTCCATAGCCAATATGAGATGAACCTCTTTTAAACATTTCTTCTGAAATATTATATCTAATATTTATCATACCAACTATCCTATTATCGTTTTCTCTTACTACAAAAAATGTTTTTGAAAGACATCTATTTATTAGTTTTACATACTCTATATCTTCTCTCTTTTTAAGTTCTACTAACCATTCTTCATATGTCATACCTTTTAAACACATATCCATACAACCTATTCCATTTAAATCTGAATTATATTCAACAAGTTCTTCTAGGTAATCTAATGCTTCGTTTTTTCTATTTATTGTGGGTACTTCCAAAAAAATCTTTTCCATATTTCTCTCCATTTTTTAATTTTATATATAAATACTTTGTATTATTCCTACTGTTTCTATACTACTTGTTATAATAACTAAAATTTGATTTATATAATGTATCTCATCAAATAAAAAGTAGATTTACCATCTACTTTTTATTATACTCATTACCCCAATCTTCGTTTGGATCAAAGTTATTTTCCAATTCCCACTTAATGTGGTTTTCTCTTGCATTTTTAACAGCTTCACAGCCATTGTTACATGTTGCACTTGCACCATCAGTAACAACAAAAAAAGGTAGATCATATTTTTTTGCAAGTTCTTTTACTTCATTACAAAACATTCTCGCTTTTTTTATTTTATCCATTATTATATCTCCTATTTAAAGATTTTTAATTAATTTTATATTGATTTTTATCTGCTCTTTCATCTAGTTTTCTATCATACTTCTTGTTTTTATAAAACCAATATGTATTTTTATCATCCTTTGATTCATTTCTATCTCTATTAAATATTAAATCATATAATATACAGCATGCAAGTATTACTGCTATTACTGAAGAAAGTGTACTTAAATAAATGTCTGTATTTCCTCCTGAATCTATAATTGATTTTATACTATTAAATGCATCTCCTCCAAAATAATATAAATATGCTACAAAATAAATTATACCACCAATTAATTTTCTTCTAAATATTAATAGTATTGCAATAAAAGTTATAAATAATAAGATAACCTCTGTATTTAAGTCAAATGGCTTTATTGCATATTCAAATCCCATTGCAAACATATATGTTATAATTACTCTAAAAATCCAAAACATAACTATAAATATAGATACGAGCCAACTAAATAAATTCTTCATATGTATCTCCCCATTTCTAATATATTAATCCTATAAATAAATTCTAACATATATTAATTTAATTATCAATATTTGTATTTTCCACAGAATCAATTATATCTTTACATTCTCTCCAATTTGTAGTTTTTATGTAATCATATTCTTTTCCTAATTTATCAATAATTTCACGTGTAGAATCTTTCGATTCCAAATCTGTTAAAATTATATCTTTTATATTATCTTCTTTTCCATATATAACCCTAAACAAAAAATTTCTCATAAATCCTTCTATTTTCTCTTCTTGATTTTTCGCAGCTACAATAATATAAATACCATCTGGTTTTAAATTTGTATATGAAAATATATAATATATTGTTTTTATAATCTCTGCTAATCCATATAAAGCTAGAGTCCACAAAACAGCGCTTAAAATAAAATTAGTCATAGCATAGCACCTCTCTAAACTATAATATGACTAATCAAATATTTTTGTTAATATATAACATACTCTGAATTTATTTTATTTAAAGCATATACCTTTTCAATTTCTCCTTTTGTTTTTTTACTATCTAAAAATATTATTCTTTCTATAACATGTGACATTAATAAATCTTTTATACTAGGATTTATAGAAATATCATCTAAAGAACTACCATGTGCTGTAAATATTCCTTTAATTCCTGAACATACAGCTTCTTTTATGGCATCTATATCTTCTTTTGAACCAATTTCATCTGCAGCTATAACTCTGGGTGCCATTGATCTTATTAATAATTTCATTCCTTTATCTTTCTTTACATTTGATAATACATCTGTTCTTATTCCTATATCATTTTGAGCTACACCTTTGTACATTGCAGCAATTTCTCCTCTTTCATCTACTAGTCCAACATTTAAACCATGGAAATTAATTTGTTCAATTCCATTACTTATTCTTCTTACCAAATCTCTTAATATTGTTGTTTTTCCTACACCGGGTTTTGATACTATTAATGTATTATATATATTATTATTTTCCATATTAATAACATATTTTAATAATTTATTACTACACCCATTTATTTCTTTAGCTATTCTAAAGTTTAAACTTGATATATAATTTATATTTATAATTTTTCCATTTTCAATAACTACATTACCAGAAATTCCAACTCTGTGTCCACCTTTAATAGTTATAAATCCATTACAAATTTGACTTTGATATGAATATATCGAATTTTCACAAATTCTTTGAAGCGTTTCTATGATATCTTCTGCTGTAACAATATAATCAAAAATTTTTTCACCTTCATTAAATTTCATAATCAAAGGTCTATTGCTTCTAATTCTTATCTCTTCTAAAGCAATATATTCAGAGGGTTTTGCTATATTATTAAAATAATTTTCTATAATATTTTCTAGACTTTCTGAAAAATATTTAAATAAATTAAAAACTAGCATATATATACCCCCACCTAAATATTTGTCCTATATATTTTATATATATGCTAATTATTAAAAAAAATTCTAAATACTTTTATTTTTTCGTAATTCATTAATA
The DNA here is from genome assembly GCA_944386645.1 of uncultured Clostridia bacterium. GTDB lineage: Bacteria > Bacillota > Clostridia > TANB77 > CAG-508 > CAMCHB01. The sequence continues at coordinate 8,762 of CALXBW010000020.1, forward strand.
CTTTCTTTTAAAACATCTACAAAATAATCTATTTCTTCTTTTTTATTATCTTTTCCTAAACTAACTCTCACAGAACCATTGGAATAACAAGGTTCTAAACCTATTGCAGTCAATACATGTGAAGCTCCTTGGCTACCAGAATTACATGCAGAACCTGTAGAAACACAAATACCTTTTTCATCTAATTTTAAAAGTAGTTCTCCTCCATCTACTTCTTTAAAAGATATATTAATATTTCCAGCAAGCCTATTATTCATATCTCCATTTATTTTTATATCTGATATATTTTCCTCAACTTTTTTTATATAATAATCTCTTAATTCCTTTAAATAATTTATCTTATTATCGAAATCTTTATATGCCAGTTCAATAGCTTTCCCAATTCCAACAATACCAGCAACATTTTCTGTTCCAGCTCTTTTATTTTTTTCTTGATGTCCTCCATTTTGTATTTTCAAAAAATTAATATCTTTTCTTACATATAACACACCTACACCTTTTGGTCCGTAAAATTTATGTCCTGACATAGAAAGTAAATCAATATTCATATCCTTTACATCTATTCTTACATTTCCAATTGCTTGAACTGCATCTGTGTGAAAATATATATTATGCCTTTTTGCAATTTCACCAATTTGTTTTATCGGCTCTATTGTACCGTATTTCATTATTTGCAAACATTATACTTATTAATATTGTATCTTCACATATACTGTTTTCTAGTTCTTTTAAATCTATAAAACCTTTTTCATCCACATTTAAATACGTAACTCTAAAACCTTGTTTTTCTAAAAATTCACATGACTCTGTTACAGCATGATGTTCTATCTTTGTTGTTATAATATGATTTCCTTTTTCTTTATTTGCATAAGCGATTCCTTTAATAGCTAAATTATCACTTTCACTACCACAACTTGTAAAATAAATTTCTTTTATTTCAGCATTAATTTCTTTTGCTACTTTTCTTCTAGATTCTTCCATAGCTCTTTTAGCACTTCTACCAATGCTATATAAAGAAGAAGCATTGCCATATTCTATACTAAAATATGGAATCATTTCTTTTAATACTAATTCATCTACACCTGTTGTAGCAGCATGATCTAAATATATAATTTTATTCATATCACTTTCTCCTATTAATTTATTTAATACATATATATTCATTTATCCTTAATTTATTCCTGTAATATATCTTAAAATAAATTAAACAGGATTGCTCAATTTTCTAATTTAAAAAATCATATACTTAAACTTCATGCATCATTTTTTACAACTCTTTTTCAATTTCTGCCTTATCAGTTATACCTATAAATGTTTTTGTAATAATACCTTTTTTAAAAATAAGCATTGTTGGAATACTCATTACATCATATTTCATAGCTAAATCTTGATTTTTATCAACATCAATCTTCACAACTTTTATATTTTCATTTTCCTCTGCAATAGCACTAATAATAGGTGACATCATACTACATGGTGAACACCAATTAGCATAAAAATCAACTAAAACAGTTTTATCTGAATTTATTACCTCTTTTTGAAAATCACTACTAATTATTTCTATTTCTTTCACTATATTTTCCTCCTCTATTATATTTAAATATTATAACTTTACATACTCCTTAAATATTGAATAACTTGTAACCCTGCTTGCATTCCATCATATACAGCTTTTGATATTTGTAATGTTCCACCAATGCAGTCTCCACATGCATATATTCCTTTAATATTTGTTTCCATTTTCTCATTTACAATAATATTATCTTTATTTAGAAAAATCCCTAATTTTTTTGCAAAATCACTACTACTTGCAACTCCTTGAGCAATAAATATTCCATCAACAGCCAAATTAGTATTATCCGAAAATATTACTTTTTCTAAACGCTTTTCTCCTACTAATTCCTTAACCTTTTTAGTATTAATTTCTACATTATCTGCTCTAATTTCTGGAGCTATTTCTCCATTTGTCAAGAGTATAATTTTATTTGCTATATTAATTAAATCATTTAATTCTGAAATTGCATAATTTCCGCTTCCCAAAACAGCTACAATTTTATTTCTATAAAAAAATCCATCACAAATAGCACAATAACTGATTCCTTTTCCTTCAAACTTTTCAATTCCTTGTATTAATGGTTTATTTTTCTTATTTCCTGTTGCCAAAATTACACTTTTAGCAATATATTTATTATTAGTAGTAGTTACGATAAAACTAGAATTATTAATTTGTATCTTTATTACTTCCTCTTTTTTAAATTTAACTCCTATATTTTCTGCTTGTTTTATTCCATCATTATATAAATCTTTTCCACTAATACCATTTTTAAATCCATAATAATTTTCTATTTTCCTTGCCTTTTCTAGACTAGAATCACCATAATAAATGACAAGTGTATTTAAATTTGATCTTTTTGTATATAAACTTGCTGTAACTCCTGCAGGTCCTGCACCTATAATAATAACATCATAAACATTAAGATTATCCATTAAAAAATCCTTTCATTAATTATTAAGAAACTGTTCCCATTCATCTTCTTTAAATCCAATTAAAACATTATCTTTTAAAACTAGTATTGGTCTTTTTATTAACATACCATCACTTGACAATAAAGCTATTTTTTCACTATCAGTCATATTAAGTAATTTATCTTTCAGATTTAATTCTTTATATTTTAAACCACTTGTGTTAAACCACTTTTTTATCTCTTTATTGCTCAACTTTATCCAATCATTTAATTCACTTTCTGTTGGCGTATCCTCTACTATATGTCTATCTATAAATTCAATATTATTATCGATAAGCCATTTCTTTGCTTTTTTACATGTTGAACACTTAGGATATTCAATAAATAAAATACTCATTTTTATACCTCATTTCTTAATACTTATTTTTTAATAAATCTAACTATCAAATACTTATATTAATTTTTAGATTAACTATTTTTCTAACTAAAAAATTCATAAATAATTAGAAACAAAAAGCACCTACAATAGAAAATATTGCGGTGCACATATACTATTTATGCTCTTGGGTGAGCCTTTTTATATACATTTTTTAAACTCTCATCTTGAAATTGCATATATACTTGTGTTGATGATATATCTGAATGTCCTAACATAACTTGAATAGCTTTCAAATCGGCACCATTTTGCAATAAATGTGTTGCAAAAGAATGTCTTAAAACATGTGGGGTTATATCTTTATTTATATGAGCTTGATCTTTATAATATTTAACAATCTTCCAAAATCCTTGTCTTGTTAATCTTCTACCATTAATATTAACAAATAAAGCTTTGTTATTTTCATCTTTTATTAAAATAGGTCTTGCATCTTTTATATAATTTTCTAATGCTTTTAGTGATAATGTACCTAAAGGTATACTTCTTTGCTTTCCATTATTTCTACAAACTACAAAACCAGTTTCTAAATTAACATCATCTATATCTAATGATATAATTTCTGTCACTCTCATACCAGTTGCATATGCAAATTCTAACATTGCCTTATCTCTAATCCCTTTTAAATCTATACAATTTGGTTGTTCAAGTAATAATTCTACCTCTTTAGAAGATAAAATATTTGGGGCTTTTTTCTCGATTTTTGGTGACTGAATTTCCTCTGTAGGATCTGTTTTTATTTTTTTATTTCTTAATAAAAATTGATAAAATGATCTAATAGAAGCTAAATTTCTAGATATAGTTGAAGTTTTCTTATTCATATCTTGTAAATACATAAGATATTTTTTTATATCTTCTTTTGAAACTTTTAAATAATTAATTTTATTAGTATCTACATAATTTTTATATTGCAAAATATCTCTTTTATATGATTGAAGTGTGTTATTTGACAATCTTTTATCACTTTGTAGAAATTCTAAAAATAACTTAATTTTCTTTTCCATTACCCTCTAGCTCCTCTATAATATTTTATTTAATATTTTCAATGGTGAATCATTACCAATAAAAATTTACATAAACTATATATGTTATATCAAAACAGTAAAAAAAAGTAAAGCCTTTTTTCCTGTTTTTATTATTTTTTTATATTTTATTTTTATAAAATTACAAATATTGTGAAATATGTATTATTATATTACTTGAAATATATGTTTCTATAATTGAACCTATAATAAACAAAATGCCTATAAATAGCGAGAAAAAAATATGTCTAAAAATTTCTAATTTTATATTATCTATTCTTCTATCTTTCATTATAGATTTATATAGTTTTATTCCACTAACAGCCAATGCCAATATACATGGTATATATATAATATTTTGCGGTAATATAGCTGCAAGAACAAAACATATTCCTTTGCTACCTCCTAAAACGGCAAGTATTGTTGACATCGAATAACTTAAGCAAAAGCCCTTATATGCTACTATAGCATATACTATTGGTATTCCAATTACTGTAGAACCTATAAACCATAATCCAATAACAATAATTAAATTATTTATAAGTACATTTTTCAATAATTGGAACTTATCTATACTAACTCCTGAATTTAATTGAGTTACAAAATCATTTACATAAGTATTTAATTCCTGTTTTTGTACATCATTTGAATTATTTAGTAATATTACTCCTAAAACTATACCAATTAAAAAAATAATAATAACAGAAACATATTCTTTTAAATTATTTTTGATATGTTTTAATATTACATTTCCATTTTCTTTTTGCTTACGTTTATTCATAAATTTTACCTCCATCATAGAAATGTAGATAATAATTTGTTAAGGACAAATCTATCTTTGTTAGACCTTTTTCCATATTTCGATTTTTTTATAGGGTCTAGTAACAATCATATAAGATTAATTGCCGCTAAAAATTGCTATTTAATATTTCTGTGCAATTAAAAAAATTATTTTACTACATACATAATATCTATGTAATAAAATAATTTTTTAGAACTTTTTACGTATTTATTTTACCATATACTCCTCCACCACCAGACTGTATTGTAACATTACCACTTCTAGCATTTTCTATATTTTTAGCAGTAGAACTTCCAACAACTTTTTCTAATTGTTCATATGAAGTATTGTGAATTATATTCATTTCCGTCCCGAAATTTTCCAATAACTTATTTATAGTTTTTTGTCCAATACCAGGAATAAAACTTAATGGTATTTGATAAATATATTTTTGTCTATTTTTTGGACTTATAGATTCATTCTTGTCTTTTATTAATTCAATTCTATCTAAAACTCCCATTGTTATATTTTTACTATCACAAGTATTACATCTTTTTACAGGAGGATTACCTGTAATATTTTTTTTGCAAGTTTCACAGTAAGTTCTATGGTATTTACCAAGCTTTGGGTCCAATCCGTAATTTGCAACGATTTTTCTTCCATCTTCATTTTTTATAGCTTTTATTAATTCTTTATAACTTACATTATCCACTAACATCTTATTGTATTCTCTTGCTATTCTTGGCAAAGAATGAGCATCAGAATTCGTTATAAAATTTTTATTTTCTAACTCAGAAATGCAATCTGCTAGATATGTATCTGAACTTAATCCTAATTCTATTGCTAATACCTTATTATATTTCTCTTTAAAAATCCTTTCCAATCTACTTGTACAATTACCATAAAAACTTTTATGGGGTGTAAATGCATGTGCTGGAATTAATATACCATTATATTTTTCTACAATATCAATTAAATTGTATGCTGATATATCAGCTCTTTGTGAACTTAAAGTAATATTTTTTATATGTTTACTCATTTCACTTGAAAATCTCTTTATATCACTAAGAGTTGGAAAATAGCATAAATTGTGTGCACTTCCTGTGTTTCCATCATCATTTATTTCAGATGTCTCTATCTCACTTCCTAAAATTATACAAACTTTATCTTTATATAATATACCTCCATCATCTAATTCATATGCATCTCCATTTCTTAAAAACTCTTCTATATCTTCTATTACATATGGTGATGCACAGTCAATAATTCCTACAATATCTATTCCTTTTCTGTTAATACATTCATGTGCTATATTAGAAAAATTTAATGAACTTGAAGCAGTTATTTTAATTGGTTTATTTTTATTACTTCTTCCTATATGAACATGTAAATCTGCATATACTTCGTACATATATTTATATTCTCCTTTTTTACATTTTTACTAAATAAAGTACGCATAAAAATAGCGTACTTTACTTAAAACTCTGTTTTATTTCCTAATTTATATTCATTATTTATTATTGCAATAATAATTTGAACTGTTTTTTCCAAATCATTATTTTTTATAACATAATCATAATTTCCAATTTTAGATTCTTCATAATCAAATCTATTTAGTCTTAATCTTATTTCCTTAAAATCTGGCTTATCTTCTCTATTTTCTAATCTATGTTTTAATACTTCCTTTGGAACTCTTAAATATATTGTAACTACTTTTACATCATTTTTAAATAATTCAACTAAATTTTCTGTTCCATTTACATCAATATCTTTTACAATTATTTTTCCTTCTTTTATTGTATCATTTAATAATTTTTTTGATGTTCCATAATAATGGTTATGATGAACTGAATATTCATATAATTCATCATTTTCTATCATTTTTTCAAACTCAGCTTTTGTAACATAGTTATACTGTGAACTAGAGTCTCCTTCTCTTTTAGGTCTATCAGTATATGACGCTATTGTTGTTACATTATCTAATCTTTTTATTAATTCTCTTTTTATTGTATCTTTTCCTGCTCCTGAAACTCCAGACAAAATAACTAACATATAATTTTCACCTTACCTTCAGCTATTTCATTAACAGCTATTGTTACTGGTGATTCCTTATCTACATCTGTTAATTTCTTACTACCTGATGCAATTTGTCTTGCTCTTTTTGCTGTTGCAATAACTAATTCATATCTGTTATTTACAATTTTTAATAAATCTGTAACAGTTGGTTTTACTATCATTTTTACACTCCTTCTTTCTTTAATACTAATCTTCTTTTTCAAATCTTCCAGCTACTGTTTCTGGTTGAACTGCAGACAATATAACATGTCCAGAATCCATTATTATAACTGCTCTTGTTCTTCTACCATAAGTTGCATCAACTGCTGTTTTATTTTCCTTTGCTTCTTGTACAATTCTTTTTATTGGTGCTGATTCTGGGCTAACTATAGCAATAACTCTATCAGCAGAAACAATATTACCAAACCCAATATTAATAAGTTGCATATATACCTCCTTACTCAATATTTTGAACTTGTTCTCTAATATTTTCTAATTCATTTTTTACTTCAACAACTAACTTAGTAATATTTAAACAGTTAGCTTTTGAAGCAATCGTATTTATTTCTCTATTCATCTCTTGTATTAAAAAATCCATTTTTTTACCTATATTATTATCATCAAGCATGTTTTTAAATTGTTCTATATGACTATTTAATCTAGTAATTTCCTCCTCTATTGAACATTTGTCAGCAAAAATTACTACTTCCATAGATAATCTATTTTCATCAATAATATCTTCTTTTAAAATTTCCTTAATCCTCTTTTTTAATTTTACTATATATTCTTCAACAAGTCCAGTAGAATAAGAATTTATTTCATTTATATATTTATTTATAACATCTAATCTATTCAGTAGATCTTCTCGTATTTTTTCTCCTTCTTTAATTCTCATATCTATAAAACTATTTATTGCAATATCTAATCCTTTTAAAAGTTCTTTTTCAATATCTTTATCTTCTTCATTGTCATTTGAACACAATATATCTGGTATCATTAAAATATCAGACATATTAATTATAATTTCTGTATCATTTTCTTGTGATATTTCTTTTATATCAGAAATATAAGTTTCTGCTAATTTTTTATTAATTTTATTTTTTTTATCAATTTCCAATTCTTCCATTGTTATATGGATATCAAGTTTTCCCCTTGAAATATTCTCCTTTACTTTCTTTCGTATAGTATTTTCTAGATAACTAATATTTTTGTTCATTCTTATAGATATATCATTATACTTGTGATTTACAGATTTTATCTCAATAATAAATTTTCTTTTTTCACTTTCATAAATACTTCTGCCATATCCAGTCATACTTTTTAACATTTATTTAACCATCCTTTTTATTTACTAACAATATCTCTTACATCACTCATATTACTTTTATATTTCTTTACTTCTTTTACATATACATATACTGATTTTAACATATAATATATAGAAATATATAAAAACGATAAGCTTACAATTTTTCTTGTAGCATCACTAGATTCAAAAAAAGTATGTGTCATAAAAAGTGTTATAAATGATATACAAAATGTTTCAATTCCATTTAAGAAAATTTCTGGGCTATCTTTTTTATATCCTTTTTCTAATAATATAATAGACAAAACTAAAATAGAGAAACTAAAAACTTTTAAATCTGTAATAAAAACTTCTTGTTCTATATTACGATATCCTAAATTTAAAAATCCAAAATATATTACAATAAGTATCGCTATAATAGTATTTACAAATATTTTATCGTATATATTTTCTCTTACTTTTTTAGGAATTATTTTTTTGTCTTTTAGTTCTAATTCTAATTTCTGTTCAACTTCACTCATCTTTTCTTCCTCCTATATCTCCTAATTCATACATTATTATAGATGACATAACTATCGGAGCTGTTTCTGTTCTCAAAATTCTATTACCAAGGCTAACAATATTTACACCACTTCCTTTTAACTTATATACCTCTTCCTTATCTAATCCGCCCTCTGGTCCAATAATCAAAGCTATATTATTTATATTTTTTCTTTTAATTACATTTTTTATATATTTTTCTTTTTCATCTTCATATGCTAATATAACTATATCGTATTCAGGAATAATATTACACAATTGTTTTAAATTTATACAGTTTTTAACTAATGGTATATGTATTCTACCACATTGCATCGCAGCAGCTTCTGCAATTTTATTCCATCTCGCAATTTTCTTCATTTCATCCTTACCATTAAGTTTGACTACACATCTTTTTAAACATACTGGAATAAAACTCCATACTCCAAGTTCAGTACATTTTTGAATGATATATTCCATCTTATCAAATTTAGGTAAACCTTGATATATATCTATTTTTATATTAGCCTCACAATTTGAATCTATTCTACTTTCAATATCACATATAATTGTTTCCTTCGTAATTTCTTTAATCATACATAAATACTTACTTTCATTTTCTACTACTATGTTTAATTTATCACCTATATTGTATCTTAGTACATTTTTTATATGGTTAAAATTATCTCCTAATATTTCTATTTCTTTATTTTCTGTATGTAATTGTTCTTTTCTCACAAAAAAACTTCGCACCAAAACCTCCAAAATATATTGCTAAATTAATTTTTCTTTCTTCTAATTATATAACCTTCTTTTACTTCTATTGGCAAGCGTAATTTGACTTTTTGATTTGCCCTTCCTGGATTAATATATCCTATCTCTTCATCTGTCTCATAATCCCATAATCCCTCAATTTTAAACTCACATGGATTAATTTGACCAGGTATTATTATTTCCATTAAATCATTTTTTTGAAGTTTATTTTTTATTTCTATTACAGTTTTTAAGTCTTCTTCTGTTTTTATAACTTTTCCACCATATTCATAATCTGAATTATATTGATTTCCTGTATAATCTTGAAAATCCTTATTATTTCTATCATTAAAATAAAAAGTTGTTAATCCTCTAGTTTTAGTCTTTTCCAGTTCTTTTAAATATTTTGTATAATCGTATCTAGACGGACTATTGAAATAATCATCTATAGCATTTCTATAAGCATTTATTACTGTAGCCAAATAATATTCTGTTTTTAATCTTCCTTCTATTTTTAAACTATCTACATTTAAATTAATTATATCTGGTATTTCTTTTATTAAACATAAATCCTTTGATGAAAATATATAAGTACCATTTTCATCATCTTCAACAGGCATTAAATTACCAGGATTATTTGTTTCTTCTACATAAACATTATACTTCCATCTACAACTTTGAGCACAGTCTCCCAAGTTTGCACTTCTACAAGATAAAAAATCACTTAAAAAACATCTACCAGAATATCCAAAACATATTGCACCATGTACAAAAATTTCTGTTTCTAAACCATTTGGTTTATTTTCTGTAATATATTTAATTTGATTTTTATTAAGCTCTCTTGCTAAAATAACTCTTTTTGCACCGTTGTTGTACCAAAACCTACTAGCATGCAAACTAACAGTGTTTGCCTGTGTACTTATATGTATATCTACATCAGGAGCTACTTGCTTTATTAATTCTACAACACCTCCATCAGACACAATAACACCATCTACATTTAACTCATTTAACATTTTTGCTTGACTTGCAACTTCTTCATAACTTTCATCCCATGGAAAAATATTTATTGCAACATACACTTTTTTTCCATTTTCATGTGCATATCTTATTGTTTTGAATAAATCATCATCATCCATATCAGCTCTTGTTCTTAATGATAATGAAGAAGTTCCACAATAAATAGCATCTGCTCCATACATAAATGCAGTCTTTGCTTTTTCAAAAGAACCTGCTGGAGCTAGTAATTCTGGTTTTTTCACTTCGCCCTCCAAAAATAATTATAATTTAGTAAATTATATAACATATAATTTATTAAATCAAGTTAATAAAAAGAAAAATACCCTTGCAAAATAATTTACAAAGGTTTATTTTTTCTATTCAATTCCATATTTTTTCTTAAATTTATCTGCTCTACCACCTGTTGTATTATGTTTTAAATTTCCTGTCCAAAAAGGATGGCATTTAGAACATACATCAACTTTAAGTTCTGATTTTGTTGAATTTGTTTCAAGTACATTACCACATGCGCATATTACTTTTGCTGGTTGATATTTTGGATGTATACCCTCTTTCATTATGTATTCACCTCTTCCTCTAATTTTCACATTATAAATTATATTAACATAAATTAATCTTTAATGCAATATTAATTATTCTCATTTTCTATTTTATGATTACTTATAAACTGTACAGATGATTGTAATTCACTTAGTAAAGATGTTTTTTGTACTAATTTACTTACTACATTAAAAAGACATGCAATTATTAAAATTATAAAACAAACTTTCTTCCAGTATTTTGCAACCATAAATTTCACCTCAATTACAGATAATATTATAACATTTTTTTCATATTTGTCAATCTATTATTTCTTTAACCAGGAGATTTCATCGAATATTACAATTTTATAATATTCGATGAAATTTCCCTGTTTTAAGTAGATGAATTTTGACTTATTTTTAACAAACAGTTTTCTTGACTTTTTTTCTTCTAGCAATTATAATAAAAATATAACAAATGGAAAAAGGAGTTGATTTTTTTTGATTACTCATGAATATACATCAGCTACAAATTGTTTAGCACTAACAATAAAAAAAGAACATAAACAAGATGTAATTAAAAATATATCTAAAACCACTCTTCGAGTTTCCATTAAAACATTACTTTATACATTATTTTTAACTTTTGTAAGTATTATAATATAGTATATTCTCCTATTTTTATAGGAGATTTTTTTCCTCTTTATTTGTCATTTTTGCTAACTCATCTGCTACATCCTTTTGTTTGGATAATGGTACCCATCTATGAAATGAGCAAACAAATTCTCCAAACATAGTGGCATCTTCACTTAGATCATCAACATTACTTTTATAAAATCTTTTCATCATAAAAACCTCCATTTGAGAAATTTATAAAAATTCTTAATATAATTTTCTTTTGTTATATGTATTTTTTTTATTTTTATACGATAATTCAATAGAATTATATAAAAAAATCAAATGTACTTTATATTTGTAACTTCCAGCATCATACAGACTGTAAGCTTGCTGGTACCAACAAATTGTTACTTTATAAAAAGTACATTTGATTTTTTTACACTAGTAATTATCATTATGAACTATAATTAGATTAAATATTATCATTTCTTAATACATCTACAATATTTTCTTTTTTTATTTGATTTCTTGAATATATCATTGTTATATAAACTACTAAATAAACTGCAATTATAGAAATTACTATACCTAACCATGGTATGTTAAACAACATATAACTTTGATAATTGAATGATTTATTCATTAAATAACATATAATCATACTTATTGGTAATCCATATAGTAATGATTTAGTTCCATAGAATATACATTCTAGATTTAGCATTTTTTTAAATCCTTTTTCTGTCATCCCAACAGATTTTAAATTAGCGAATTCTCTTTTTCTCAATGCTATATTAGTTGATATTGTATTAAATACATTTGATATTCCAACTGCTGATATTAATACAATAAATCCATATAAGAATATTTGAATTATTAGCATCATATTCTTATTTTGAGTAGTCTCAGTTACTACATCTGATAGTGTTATACTAAACTCTGTATTTTCATTTAATATCTCTTTTAATAAAACTCTCATCCCATCTTGTTTATCTTTTTTTACACTTATTAATATGTTAGTTGTAATATAGTCATTTTTTATTATATTTTCAAATGTATCATTATTTACTACTAATATAAGACCTGTATAATATTTGTCTATATTCTCTGGAATCTCATCTGTCACTTTACATATATTTATATTTTCATCTTTTCCTGTATTTGTATAATACTCTTGTAATATAATTGACTCATTTTCCTTATAATTTGAGATATGATATTCAGCATTAACTTCTGTGCCTATTTGATTTGCATAATTTACTAAAATTGCTTCATTATTATTTAATTGATTTATTCCAGCCTTTTTCATATATTCTTGCAATGTATTATTATCATATGTTATATATTTAACATTTATCTCCATATTATCTAAATCAAATATATATTTCATATATTCATTTTCTTCTATAAGTTTTCTAAGTTCTTTATTTATTTTATCATCAGGTAACTCAATAGTATCATTAAATTGATTAACTGTTACCAATTTCGTAATTCCTTCTTGCGTTTTAATTTTATTTATAATATTTTCTTTTTCTTCTGCTACATTTATATTATTTTGTGAACGAGTATAAAGGTTTAAAGAAAAATCATAATTTTTATCATAATATACTCCACTAAATTGCTTACTCATACCATCAACAAAATTAGATACAGTTATAAATAATATTATACTTATTGTTAAAGAAATAACTGTAGTTCTGTATTTTCCTTTACTTCTTTTTAAATTTTTAAGTGCAATATCTCCTTCCACTCCAAAAATTCTTCTTATAAACTTTGGAGTTCTTAACTTTTTAGATTTAATTTTTATATCTCCACTTTGCCTTATTGCTTCTATTGGAGTAATTCTACTTGCTTTTATTGCAGGTATAATAACAGACACATAAATTGTTAAAGCCATAGCCAAAATTGCAATTATAATAGATGGAACTGATACTACCAAATCTAAATTAGTTGACATAGTTGTAAATAATGGCTTTATCAAATTATTTACAATTTGTAAAACTACCCATATTCCTAATATTCCACATATAATTCCTATTGGTATTCCTATTACCCCAATTACCAATCCTTCATATAATACTGATTTTCTTATTTGTTTTTTAGTTGCTCCAATTGAAGAAAGCATTCCAAATTGTTTTTTTCTTTCTGATACTGATATAGCAAAGGCATTATATATTACAAGTATAGCTCCAACTGATATAACAATTAATAGAATTGCACATATCGAATATAAAAATGCTATTAACCCGTCATCCTGACTTATACCCATATATGATAATAATGTATTATTGTATTGTATTTTTTCTTCTAAACTTTGATTTTTATATGAATCTAAATCTTTTACATATTCTTGTGATTCTTCAAATATATTCTTTGGATTTTTAGTTATTATTGCAACATCATATGTACTAACATTATTAAAATCTTCTAATTTGGTAATACCAGATGTAAAATAGTCTCCACTACCTTCAAAATTAGGTCTTTCTATTATTCCGGTTATTGTATATGTTTTTGAACCTTCTTTTATAAAATTTGAATTTTCATCAAAATTTCCATAATCAAAATTAATACTATCTCCTATTTTTGGTTCATTATTTTTTCCATCAAAAAATGTTCTACTTATTACAATTTCATCACTATTTGTTGGCAATTTTCCATTTACTAATTTTACACCTATACCTTCTAAAGCTTTATCGTCATATCCATATATCTTTATATATTCTTCATTTGAATAGTCATTTGCTGCCATATATAAATCTGATGTAAGCATATAATCTTTTATATTTATATTATTTTCTATATATTTTAAGTCATCTTTACTTATGTCTTTATATATAACTTCCCATGCACCATTTTCTTTTTCGTTATTAATTAAAAAATTTTGAAAACTCACACCTAAAGTTGTTACTGCACTTATCATAGCACCTGATAATATAATTCCTATTATAGTAACAATAGTCCTTTTTCTATTTAACTTTAGATATCTCTGAGTAAGCTTCTTTAAAATATTCATTACTATCCCCCTTATTTAGCTTTTTGACTATCTGATGATATTTTTCCATCTTCAATTTTTATTATTCTATCAGCTTCCTTTGCAATATTCATATCATGTGTAATAATAATTAAAGTTTGGTTATATTTTTTATTTGAAAACTTTAACAATTCTATTATCTCTTTTGAATTTTTACTATCTAAATTACCTGTTGGTTCATCAGCTAAAATAATTGCAGGATTATTTATTAAACTTCTTCCTATAGATACTCTTTGTTGTTGACCTCCTGATAATTCATTTGGCAAATGTTTAATTCTGTTTTCTAAACCTAAAGTTCTTATAATTTCATTTAATCTTTCTTTATTAACCTCTTTTCCATCTAATAAAACAGGTAATGAAATATTTTCCTCAACATCTAATATGGGTATTAGATTATAAAACTGATAAATTAATCCTATTTGTCTCCTCCTAAAAATAGCTAAATTATCATTATTTAATGAATAAATATCTGTATTATCTATAAAAACCTTTCCAGATGTAGGTTTATCCACTCCTCCTAATATATGTAATAAAGTAGATTTTCCTGATCCAGATGCACCTACAATAGCTATAAATTCACCATTTTGTACAGAAAATGATATATTATTTAAAGCATTAACTTTGGTTTCACCCTTTCCATATACCTTACATATATTTTCAGCTCTTAATATTTCCATCTTCACTCACATTCCTTTCTTAAGCTACAAATCAATTTGAGAAAAATTAAATTTTTTTCAAATTACTCCTACTTGATTATTTTTTTACATTATATTTTAACAAAGTGACACTATAGTGACAAAAAACTTAAATATTTATTAATTCTTTTTTGGAAACAGGTAATTCTAGCCATTCTCCTACAAGTTCGCCTTCGTTGTATTTTCCTAAGTTTCCAATCCAAACATTCAGCATATAAGCTCCTTTCCATAAAAAAAGAGCTAGTGTAACAACTAACTCAAATTCTATATTTTTTGTAAAATTTCTTTCATTAGAACTTCATCAACTAAACCATCAATCATTTGTTGGTATTTGGCAAGTATAGATATTTCGTGTGTATTAGGTGGTTGATATTCTTTTTTTATTTTTTCTTCCACTTCTTTTTTTAGCTCTAATATATATTTTTCTCTTTGTACTATCTTAATATCTAATTCTCCTTTAAGTTCTAACTCTTTTTTTCTATATGAATAATTTTTTTCCATATTTTCTAAAATCATTGTCCCATACTTTCCAAAAATCATTCTTACTACCCCTCTTTCTATAATAAATTTTACAATACACCATAAGCTAATACAAAACCTAAAACAAAAAAAGAGGTGCAAAGAGCATTTTTTACTCTCTGCATCTCTTAATTGTTTCATTATATACATTATACTACTTATTTTTCTTGTTTCAACATAGTCTTTTTTTTGTACTGTTTTTTGTGTGTACTATTTTTACTAGCATTTTTGTTTAATTTTTGTTTTGCAATTCATTATAATATTCAAATATATCAGTATTTTCATTACCAAATTGCCTTATATAATCTTCTTTATAATTATTTTTATACCATTCTACTTTTTCATAAATTTTTTCTTTTACAATATTTATATCTACATTTGAATTTACTTCAATCGCAAGTAGAATTGGTATAATACTGTTTCCACAAATAGACATATCATAATTTACATATTGCAATGTTCCTAGTTTATTTTCTTCAAATTTTAGTTTTTCTTTATAAGAAATATATAAGTAATCATCTTTAAACAAGTGATTTTCTTTAATATATGTATAGCCAATATCGACTACTCCTGAAGTCCTTATATATCCTGTCATATACCAAATAGCTCTACTTTTAAATTTTATATAATCTTCTGTTAAATCTTCTTTTTTTATTTTTGTATGATATCGACCTTGCGAATAAAGATATTTGTTATTTGTGTCTAAAATTTCTCTATATTTTTCTCCAAATTTTCCTTCTGTGTACCAATTAGACCTTAGTTGTTTTCTTTTATTCTCTTTCCTATCTATCCATTCTATATCTTTTTTATCTCCACCCACTCTACAATAGTCATCTCCTCCATCTATGTAACAAGATCCACATCTACACATTTTAAAGTCGTGCCTATATTTACTTTGCAATATATCTCCACATTTTCTACATCTAATTCTTTCTCCCATTACATATCCTCCTACTTATAATTTAGCATATTCATTGTTTCAAGATAAATAAGTGCTTCTTTAAATCCTAATTTAAAAGCCTCTTTTATTTCAATTCCATCAAGTTCTTCTTGTAGTTTTAAAATTTTATTGATTGCTTTTCCTTCTTCATAATTTAGAGCAACAGATTCTTTATCTTCTAATAATGAAATAACTTTCGGATATTTTTCATTTGTTGATTTATTTTTATATTCTTTATTTTGCATAACTTTCAATACTTTGTATCTATCAAAATATTCAAAGAAATCATCACTATATGTATCAAAAAAGCCCTCTACAGTTTTTTCCACTATACTCCCTCCTTTTCAATTTTACTCATTATATAAAATTGAAAAAGACTATCCCAAACCTTTTTATAAAAAATATGACTAGTATCACATCTTTGTACTAGTCAAAATATTTATTATATTTGTTCTATTAGAAAATTATATAAATTTTTAGTTGTTTCTAATATTAAATCAGATCTGACAAAACAAGGTTTCTCATTATAATTATTACCTTTTCCATCATTTGAATATCTTAATTTACAACCATCATCATCTATAATATTTAATACATCTATTAACATATTAAAATCATTATCTTTAACAGTTATTTCTTTAGTCAATTCTTCCCATAGTTCTTTAAGTTTATGTATTTTCTTAACTTTACCTTGCTTTTTATTTAAAACTGCTTTTATTAATAATTCTATTGTATGTCTGCACAAAAATAAAAATGGCATACACATTTGATTCATTCTCATAACTTTTATATTAGGATCTGGATTATTTTCGCTATGCATACAAATATATAAACATTCTGCTGAATGTAAATATGCATCTATAATTTCTTTTTCAGCTGTCTTAGTTCTAAATTCTTCTTTAAAAAATGGAGAAATAGAAATAAAATCCCAGTCATATACTTCTTTAGTAAGTCCATTAAATTTAGATCTAATAAATTTATTTTCCATATCAACCTCCCTATAACTTGTAATTTATCTTTCATCTAAAGATTTTGAATTATCTCTATTTTTATGCTTTAATGGTAATCCTGTATTTTCAATA